>JABDJW010000418.1 GCA_013002375.1 Acidimicrobiales bacterium
ACCTGGGGGTTGCCTTCGACCGGAATCGGTGCGCCGACGCTCACGCCGGTGGCCGAGGGGCCGAGCACGATCTCCGGGGCCACCGGCCGCGGCTCGGTGACGGGCGCCGTGGTGACCGGCACCGGCTCGGTGACCGGCGCTGGTTCGGTGACGGGGTCTTCGACGATGGTTGGTTCGGGATCGGTGCTGACGTCGACGCCGTTGCCGTCGCCGCTGGCGGAGATGAGCGCGGCCACACCCACGACCCCGAGGATGAGCGCCGCGGCGGCCGCGGTCACCCGAGATTGGCGGCGACGGCGCTGCGCTTCGCGGCTCGCCCGTTGGTAGACGGCCGCTGCGTCGGGGGCGTCGTGATCGGCTGCTTCGGCCAACGAGCTCAGGCGCTCGCGGAGCTCATCCGGTGTGGTCACTGATCACCCCCGACGGGTCTTCCACCCTCAGCAATCGCAGCGCCCTCGACACCCGGGCTCTCGAGGCCTGCTCCGACACGTCGAGCACATCGGCGATCTCTCGATGAGATCGGCCTTCGACCGCGAACAGGTACACCGCGGCGCGACTGCCGGGGTCCAGGCTCATGAGTTCGGCCAGATCGGACGGGCGTTCGGCCTCGACCGCATCGGTCCCGGCCTCCGATGCCAGCCGGACCATGGCCCGCCGCTTTCGTCCGAGCGAGCGGCGGGTGTTGGACGCCACGTTGGTGATGGCGCGGCGGATGTAGGCGCCGAGATCGTGAATGTCGCCGAGGTCGCGTCTGCCGAGCACCCGCACGAGCGCCTCGTGCAGCAGGTCGTCGGGATCGGTGTCCGAGTCGGCCACCACGAACGCGAAGCGGCGCAGCGCGGGATATGCAGCAACAATCCTCCGTTCATCGATGTCCGTCACGGACCCCACATCCCCCAGACACCGTAGGGCGGCCGGACGTGACACACCGGCTATCGAACGAAGACGCTTCGCCCGTGTCGACATGCGAGCGTCCGTCACAAACCGCAGCGTTGCGGTGTCCTGGAAGCGAAGACGAAATGAAGACAAGAGCACAACGCAACAGGGAGACAGAACGTGAAGAAGAACATGACTGCAGCTTTTCTGACCATCGCCATCGCCGTCGCCAGCAACGTCGGGTTCGCGTCCGCCGCTTCAGCCGATCCACCCGAGGGGGAACACGACTGCGTGAGCTCGTACTTCGAAGACAGAAGGAGCGGAATCGGCGGATTCGTCCGCGACCTCGAGCCCGGCGGCATCTCGTGGGGTGACATCATCCAGGTGTACCAGGCGCCGTGCTGACGCTGACCGGGGCTCAGCGAACGTCGCCGACGAGCAGCTGACCCGGCTCAGCCGGGGGCGGCGTGCTCCCGGACCCACGCGTGCATGGCGATCCCGGCGGCCACGCCGACGTTGATCGAGCGGGTCGACCCGTATTGGGCGATCGAACAGACGACGGAGCACGCCGCCTGGGCCTGCGGGCTCAGACCCGGACCCTCCTGGCCGAACAACAGCACGCAGGCTTCGGGCAGCGCGAAGGTCTCGAGGGGCTCGGCGCCGGGAACGATGTCGATGCCGATCAGTGGCAACCCCTCGGCGTCGGCCCAGGTCACCAGATCCTCGATCGTCGGTTGATGCCGCACGTGCTGGTACCGGTCGGTGACCATCGCCCCCCGCCGGTTCCAGCGTCGCTTGCCCACGATGTGGACTTCGCGGCACAGAAAGGCGTTCGCGGTGCGCACCACCGTGCCGATGTTGAGATCGTGCTGCCAGTTCTCGATGGCGACGTGGAATGGGTGCCGGCGCGTGTCGAGGTCTTCGACGATCGCGTCGCGAGACCAATAGCGATACTGGTCCAGCACGTTGCGGCGGTCGCCCTCGGCCAGTAGCTCGGGATCGAGCCGGGGGTCCTCGGGCCAGGGCTTGGGATGCGGGCCAACCCCAACCGGCGGTTCACCCGGCCGACGGGGTCGATCCGACATCAGCTCAGCGGCTTGAGCTTGCCGTCGAGCAGCGCCATGTCGGCATCGACCATCAGGTGCACCAGGCCTTCGAAGCTGGTCCTGGGCTCCCAGCCCAGGATCTTCTTGGCCTTGGCGTAGTCGCCGACCAGCAGGTCGACCTCGGCCGGCCGGAAGAACTCTTGGTCGATCACGACGTAGTCCTCCCAGTTGAGCCCGACCCGATCGAAGGCCAGCTGGCAGAACTCGCGCACGCTGTGGGTCTCGCCGGTGCAGATCACGAAATCGTCGGGCCCGTCCTGTTGGAGCATCATCCACATCGCCTCGACATAGTCGCCGGCGAAGCCCCAATCGCGCTTGGCGTCGAGGTTGCCCAGCCGGAGTTCAGAAGCGAGGTTGTGCTTGATCTGGGCGACGGTGTGGGTGATCTTGCGGGTGACGAACTCGTGGCCGCGTCGGGGTGACTCGTGGTTGAACAGAATGCCCGAGTTGGCGTGGAGGTCGTAGCTCTCGCGGTAGTTGACGGTGAGCCAGTGGCCGTAGACCTTGGCCGCGCCGTAGGGGCTGCGGGGATAGAACGGGGTGTCCTCGGTCTGGGGAACCTCTTTGACCTTGCCGAACATCTCCGAACTGGAAGCCTGGTAGAACTTGGCTTCCGGGCAGGCGATCCGCATGGCGTCGAGCACCCGAGTCACGCCGAGGCCGGTGGTCTCTCCGGTCAGCACCGGCTGCCCGAACGATGTCTGCACGAAGCTCTGGGCGCCGAGGTTGTAGATCTCGTCCGGCACATGGGCCCGCATGACCTCGATCAAGGAAGCGCTGTCGAGCAGGTCGCCCGGAACGAGGGTGATGCGGTCCTGGAAGTGGGCGATGCGTTCGAAGTTCACGGTCGAGGATCGGCGGACCATGCCAAGGACTTCGTAGTCCTTCTCGAGCAACAGCTCGGCCAGGTACGAGCCGTCCTGGCCGGTGAGGCCGGTGATGAGGGCCTTGGTCATGTCATCCTTTCGAGTCGGCCGGTGGACCGCTGGTCGAAGCGCCGCGCTTCTCGTCGAGCAAGTCTCGCAGCGTAGTTTCCAGATCGATGGTTGGGTTCCATCCCGTGTCGGAACGGATCTTGGAGGCATCGCCGCGTACGCGGGACGTGTCGATCGATCGGACCAGCTCCGGATCGATCTCGAGGGTCAAGGGAATGTCGGCCATGGCGAGGAGCCTTTCGGCCAGCTCTTGGATCGCGACGTCGACGCCCGTGCAGATGTTGTAGGCCTCGCCGGGCCTTCCGTCGGTGATCAAGCCGCGGTACGCCCGGACCACATCGCGTACGTCGGTGAAGTCGCGGCGTGCGGTGAGGTTGCCGACCGCGATCGCGTCGGCCCCGGACCGTTCGGCGGCCACGATTCGCTCTGCGAGTCCGGCCGCCACGAAGTTCGCCGTTTGACCCGGTCCGATGTGGTTGAACGGGCGGGCTCGGATGGCCTCGAAGCCGTGACTCAACCAGGCCTGCTGGGCCATGACGTCGGCGGCCGCTTTGCTCGCCGCATAGGGGCTGGTCGGCGCGAAGGGTTGGGTTTCGGCGATGGGCTGGTGCGCCGGATCGACTGCGCCGTAGACGGCTGCGCTGGTGACGACCAGCGCGCGCTGCGCTCCCGCCAGTCGGGCGCCGTCGAGCACGTTTTGGGTGCCGAGCACGTTGACCTGCAGGGTCGAGATCGGGTCGTCGAACGAGCGAGGTACGTGCGAAAGCCCGGCCAGGTGGTAGACGACGTCGGGGGAGTGCTCGGCGATGAACGCCAGCGTCGCGTCACGATCGACGATATCGGGGGAGCCGAGCGCCCGATCGAGCTCGACGACGGTGTCGCCGGCGGCCGCCAGGTGGTCGCGCAGCCACGGGCCGACGAATCCCCGGGAACCGGTCACCAATGCCAACATGCCCGATGGAGGTTAGCCGCCCGGCCGGCCGGCCAAGCCAAGTGGCCAAGCCGAGCAGGAAGGGTGGCCGGGGCGATCGGGGCTATCCGGGGATGAACTCGGCCAGGTCGACGAAACGCTGTTCGTCGATGCTGCGGTGCGCCGCGGCACCCATCGCCACCGACCACAGCCCGTCCTCGAGGGTGACCTTGGGCGCGGTGCCATCGGCGATGGCGGACACGAAGTCGATGTGTTCCAGATAGCTCGACCCGTGGTGGTATCCCTCGAAGCGAATGCTGTCGTCGCGCACCGGCTCGGTCTCGACCGATCCCATCCAGTGTTCGCCGCGCCGGCCTCGGCGAATGACATTCTCCGGGATCAGGGCCTCGAGTTTGCCGGTGTCGCCGACGACCTGGAGTTGTTCCTGGTTGTGGGTCGCCTCGGCGTACATGCACAGATCGAGGAGGGCCCGCACCCCGTCGTCGTACTCGACGATCACGTATGCGTTGTCGAGAATGTCGGATTGTTCGCCGTCGTAGAACTCGTCGAGGTGGTTCACGTTCTGACCGCCCGAGGCCATGACCCGCACCGGCCGGCGCTTGGTGATGACGTTCATCAGATCGAAGTAGTGGCAGGTCTTCTCGACCAGGGTTCCACCGGTGTTGCGGCTGAATCGATTCCAGTCGTCGACCTTTTGCAGGAAGGGAAACCGGTGCTCACGGATCGATACCATCTGCACCGAGCCGACCGCCCCGGCATGGGTCTCGCTGATCAGCTGCGCGACCGGCGGCATGTAGCGGTATTCGAGCCCGACCCACACGATCCCGGAGCGGTCGGCGGCCAGCTCGATCGCCTCGAGGCAGTCGGCGACGGTCGTGCACAACGGCTTCTCGATCAGCACGTGCAGATCGGTGGGCAGGACATCGCGTAGGACGTTGATGTGGGTCATGTTCGGGGTGGCGATGACGACCGCATCGCACAGGTCGGCATCGAGGAGCTCGCGATAGTCGTCGAAGACGGCGAGTTCGGTGCCCGGGGCGGCGTCGCGGGCGGCGTCCTGTGAGGGACCGTGCGGATCGGCGATGGCGGTCACGACCGCACCGTCGACGTGCGCGATGTTGTGCATGTGCTCGATGCCCATCATGCCGCTGCCGATGACCCCGTAGCGAAGGGGGGAGTCTGTCATAGGCTCAGGGTATGCCGGAAAATCTCGTCAATGCCGAGCCGCGCCCGCTCGGGCCGTTCACCGTTGGGCCGCTGGCCCTTGGCCTGTGGCGCTTCACCACCGAGTCGGTGTCCGATGCCCGCTCCCTGGTCGAACACGCGCTCGGTGCTGGCTGCAATCTGCTCGACAACGCCGACGTGTACGGGCTCGACTGGGGCGGCCGAGGCTTCGGTTCGTGCGAAGCGTTGCTGGGCAAAGTGCTCGGCGAGGCACCGGAGTTGCGGAATCAGATGGTGTTGGCCACCAAGGGCGGTATCGCCCCACCGGTGCCGTATGACCAGAGCACCGCCTACCTGACCGCGGCGTGTGAAGCCTCGCTGCAGCGGCTCGGCGTCGACACGATCGATCTCTACCAGATCCATCGGCCCGACCTCTTCGCCCATCCGGCCGAGGTCGCGGCCACCCTCGGCGACTTGCGTCAGGCCGGGAAGATCCGTGAGGTCGGCGTCTCGAACTTCACGGTTCCGCAGATCGAAGCGCTGGCCGCGCATCTCGACTTCCCGTTGGTGAGCCTCCAGCCGCAGTACTCGGCTGCGCATCTCGACCCCTTGCGCGATGGCCGTCTCGATCTGGCCATGCGCGACGATCTCCGCCCGCTGGCCTGGAGTCCGTTGGGTGGTGGATCACTGGTGACCGGCGAGGGGGTGCGGCCGGAGCTGGTCGAGACGCTCGACCGACTGGCCGAGCGCGAAGGAGTCGACCGGCCCACGGTGGCGTTGGCCTTCGTCCTGGCCCATCCGAGCCGACCGGTGGCCATCATGGGCACCCAGCGCCCGGAACGCATCGACGCCGCGATGCGGGCGCTGTCGATCACGCTCGACCGCAATGACTGCTATGACCTGATCGAGGGCAGTGAAGGAGTGCCCCTTCCATGAGTGATTCGGCCCTGAGCGAGCACCAGCGATCGGTGGAGGTGGCGTGGTTCGCCGCGCTCTGCGACGACGACTACGAGTTCTTGGGGGTGCCCGAACCGAAACGGCTCAGTTCGTGGCCCCACTGCCGTGACATCGCGCTCACCGCCGATCGCAACGGCTTCGACAACATCTTGTTGCCGTCGGGGTACGCCCTGGGGATCGATTCGGTCGCGTTCGGCGCGGCACTGGCCCCGTTGGTCGAACGGATGAAGCTGCTGTTGGCGGTGCGGATGGGCGAGATGTGGTTGCCCCAGCTGGCTCGGCAGTTGGCCACGATCGATCAGATGCTGGGCGGGCGGCTCACCATCAACATCATCTCCAGCGACCTCCCCGGCCAAGCGCTCGAATCCGAACCTCGTTACCAGCGCACCCGCGAGTACATGCAGGTGTTGCGGTCGCTGCTCGACGGCGAATCGATCGATTTCCACGGTGCGTTCGTCGATCTGGAGCTCGATCCACCCCGCATCCGTACCGTCAGCGGCTCGTGCCCGCCGTTCTACTTCGGGGGCTTCAGCCCCGCGGCCAAGGACACCGCGGCCGAGCATGCCGACGTGTTCCTCACCTGGCCCGACACCGTGCGTTCGGTGGCCGGAACCGTGACCGAAATGACCGATCTCGCAGCCGGGTATGGTCGCACGCTGCGGTATGGCCTGCGCGCCCATGTGATCGTGCGGGAAACCGAAGCCGAGGCCCGGGCGGCGGCCGATCGCTTGGTCAGCAAGCTCGACGACGAGGTGGGGGAGACCATCCGGCAGCGTTCGCTCGATACCGCCTCGGCCGGCGTGGCCCGGCAGGTCGCATTGCGTGACGCGGCGGCTGACGACGGATATGCCGAGCCGAACCTCTGGACCGGGATCGGTCGGGCCCGCAGCGGTGCAGGGGCCGCGATCGTGGGCGACCCCGACCAAGTTCTGGCCAAGCTGCAGGCCTATCAAGCGGTGGGTATCGACGCCTTCATCCTGTCGGGCTATCCCCACCAGGAGGAGTGCGACCTCTTCGGTCGCTACGTCCTGCCCAACCTGTAACCGGGAAGCAGCCGAAATTGCCAGTATCGAACAAATGTTCGATACTGGGCCGGTGGTGGTTCGACCTCCGGTTCCGGAGCGCATCAAGCAGCTGAAACCGTTGGTTTTGGCGCGCGAGCAGGTGGTTGCCGTCGCCGACGAACTGTCGGCCCTCTTTCCCGCCGGAGGGCTTCGCCGGGGTAGCTCGATCGCCATCTCGGCCGGTCCTGGTGGGGGGAGCCGAACCCTCACCGCCGGTTTGTTGGCCAACGCCACCGCGACCGGGTCGTGGGCCGCCGTCGTGGGTGTCCCGGGGTGGAACCTGGCCGCGGCCGCCGAACAGGGGGTCTCTCTCGAGCGGATCGCGATCGTCGACCGACCCGAACCGGCATCGTGGGCCACCGTGGTCGCCGCATTGATCGGTGCCTGCGACGTGGTGGTGGCCGCTCCGCCCCCTCGGGTGCGCGCCGCCTTGGTCGCTCGAGTACAGGCCCGGGCCCGCGAACGGGGCTCGGTGCTCATGATCACGGGGGGCAACGCCACCGCGTCCGCGGGCTTGGTGCGGCAAGCCGATGTGCACCTCAAAATCGAATCCAGAACGTGGCGTGGGCTGGGCGTCGGGCACGGCCACCTGCGGGCGGCCCAGGCCACCGTCGAGGTCACCGGCCGTCGACAAGCGGCTCGGCCTCGCCGGTTCGATCTGTGGCTTCCCGGTCCCGATGGTCGCGTTGGCGTGGTCTCGACGGTCGCCGATGCCGGCCGAGGACACGACACGGCCGCGGCTCGCGATGCCGGGCCGAGAACCCGGCGGCTGCGCAGCGTCGGATGACGGCGGTACGCACCATGGTGGTGTGGTGCCTCGATTGGCCGGTGGTCGCGGCCGGCTGCGAATCCGATGACGTGGCTGCGGTGTTCGTGGCCAACCGGGTGGTCGCCGCCTCGGCGGCGGCCCGGGTCGCCGGCATCGAGCGAGGCCTGCGGCGCCGCGAAGCGCAACGGCGCTGTCCGCACCTTCTCGTCTTTGATCGCGACGAGGCCCGGGAGGTCCGGATATTCGAGGAAGTCGTGCGGGTGGTCGAGCGTTACACCCCGCGTATCGAGGTCACCCGTCCGGGGCAATGTGCCTTTGCGACCCGTGGTCCGTCGCGCTACTTCGGTGGCGACCACGCCCTGGCTGATCTCCTCTCCGAGGCCATCGCCGACGTGCTGGCCGGTCGGACCGAGGTTCGGATCGGCGTTGCCGACGGCCCGTTCGCGGCCGCGTTGGCCGCCCGAGCCGCTCAGGCCGAACGCACTGGTTGCGCCATCATCGAACCCGGTTCGGTCACCGATTTCTTGCATCCGCTGCCCGTCACCGCGCTCGAACGCCCTGAGCTCACCGATGTCCTCTTGCGGTTGGGGTTGCGGACGCTCGGGGCCTTCGCGGCCCTGCCGGCCACCGATGTCCTCGGTCGGTTCGGTGTCGAGGGTCGCGAAGGGCATCGCCTGGCCAACGGGCTCGATGCCCTTCCCCCGGACGGGCGCATTCCGCCCCCCGATCTCGACGTGAGCATCGAGCTCGACCCCCCGATCGAACGGGTCGATCAGGCGGCGTTCGTGGCCAAGACCCTCGCCGAACAACTGGAACAACAGCTGCAGCACGAAGGAGTGGCTTGTACGCGGGTCGCAATCGAAGCCGAAACCGAGCATGGCGAACTCCTGGTGCGGCTCTGGCGACACGAGGGAGCGCTCTCGGCTGCTGCCGTCGCCGACCGGGTGCGTTGGCAACTCGATGGATGGCTCAACGCCGCGCCCTCGGCCCGACCCTCTGGTGGGCTGATCCGTCTGGCGCTGGTGCCCGACGAAGTCATTGCCGCCGCTGGCCGGCAACTGGGGTTCTGGGGTGGTGAAACGGCCGCCGACGAACGAGCCGCCCGCGCCTTCGCTCGCGTGCAGGGGCTGCTGGGGCCCGATGCGGTACGGGTGCCCGAATGGAGTGGTGGTCGCCAACTCGGCGATGAAGTGGCGTTGGTGTCGGCGGCCGCCGTCGATCTCGCGGAACGCTCGCTGCGCCCGGTCGCGGCCGATGCGGGTTCGATCGGTGTGGGGGTCGAAGCTCCCTGGCCCGGGCGGCTTCCGCGGCCGGCGCCGTCGTTGCTGCATGCGTCACCTCTGCTGGTCGACGTGCTCGACGCGGCCGGCGATGCCGTGCACATCACGGGTCGAGGGCTGGCGTCCGCCGCGCCCCGAACCCTGGTCTTGGCCGATCGTCGCCGGCTTCGAGTCACCGCGTGGGCGGGTCCATGGTTGGTCGAGGAGCGATGGTGGGACGCTGACCGCTCTCGGCGCCAGGCTCGATTTCAGATCGTCACCGACGATGGCGGGGCGCGGGTGGTGATGCGCGAGTCGGGTCAATGGTGGGAGGTCGCAGCGTACGACTGATCACGTGCCGGTGGCGCCGCACGTCAGGGTTGATCGCTCGGTACGGGGGCCGGCATGCGAACCGCATCGTCGATGACCCACGATTCACCCGGAGCGCCCACGACAACCTCGAGCGCGACCACGCGGTCGCGATCGACTTCGACGAACGAGGCTCTCGTCTCCAAGGGGTTGTCGGGATTGGTCACTTCGGGTGGTCGACTGCCCTCGACCACCAGGTAGGTCGTGTCGTCGAGGATGTCGATGCTGCCGAAGGTGGACTGGATGCGGGCGGTGCCGTCGGCGGTCGGGCGGCGATAGTCCCAGCGCCGGATCGCGGTCGAACCGACCGGGTCGAACTCGTACTCGACGCTACGGCTGTAGCGGCCGGCCCGGTTTGTCCCGGCGTCGTACGCGATGAGTCCATCCGGCGTCTTCACCGCGCTGCTGACGCCCGAGAACGCGTCGGCTTCGGCCGGGGCGATCGGTTGGCCCAGACCGAATCGCCAGGAGACCGAACCGGCGGGAGAGAACAAACCCGACTCGGCCTGTACGGCGACAATCGCGTCGAGGAAGCGATACGGAATGATCACCGCCCCGGTCTCCTCGTCGTAGCTCAGCGCACCGGCCAAGGACCATTCGCGAGCGCCGGGGATCCGGCTCAGGAAGGAAGCGCTGGTGCAGATGCCCCAACCGGGCACGGTCGCCGGGTCGTAGAGGTCGAGTGTGCTCCAGGTGAGCCCGGCGGAGCCATCGACGCCATCGAATGTGACGAGGGTGTCGGCCACCACCCGGGTCGTCTCGTTCTCGAGGATCTGCCCAGCGGGGCAGGGCGACTCGTCATAGGTGACGTCGGTGGGGGTGACGCTCAGCGTGGCCATCGAGCCGCTCGGCAGCTCCAGCAGTGACCGGTACATACCGTCGACGTCGACGGTCACGATGGGGTGGTCCGCGTCGGGCTCACCTGCTTCGGCCGGGCGCGCCCGCCACTCGCGCACCGTCGTGCCGAGCAGGTCGATTTCGCGACCGTAGTTGGGTTCGGCCAGGTAGCGAAGCCCCGCGTCGGTCGGGTAGACGGCGGCTGGTCGACCGCCGGTGACCCGGTAGTACCAGGCGACCGTGCCGGTGGCATCGAGGGCCACCAGGTAGTTGTTCCGGCTGGCGCTGCTGGCGGCGAAGACCGTCCAACCCCCGTCCCCGGCCTGGCCGGTCGCGGTGATCGGTGGGAAATCGTCAGGAAGGGCAGTCGTGTCGATGATGGCGTTGGCCCGATTGTCGGTGTTCGAACGTCGAGCGGTGACGGTCAGTCGGTATCGCTCGCCGGGATGAAGGCCGACGACGGGGAAGCGATGCTCGGTGGCGGCCGGCGACGGAGCGAGTTCGAGGATGTGCCCGCCGGCGGCCAGGGTGCCGCTGATAGCCGCGGGGCGGATCGTGGTGACGGTGAGCCATCCGGCGAGCGGGCTGGTCGGGCTCGGGGTGAAGTCGATGTTGGTGACGATGCCCGTAGGGATGAATGCAGTGGGGGCGACGTCGCCCGAGGTTTCGGGGGCGGGCGCGAGCGTGGGCGCAGTGGTCGCCGGCGGCGATGAGGTGGAGGCGGGTGGTTGTGCGTCGTCGCCGCCCGAGCAGGCCGACACCACGACAGCGAGGGTGACCAGGGTGGCGGTCATGCTCGCGCGGGCGCTGGGGACGTGTAGGGGCACGACTTCGGAGAGTACCTGTCGCCGGGGCGTACTTCCCCTTGGAGTATCGAACATTTGTTCGATACGCTCGGTGGGATGGGTTGGAACAATCCGCCACGACCGTGGCACGAAGTCGAGCGGGTGCTTTCCGATCGTCCGCCCGACCCGTTTGCGCCTGATCCGTTTGCGCCTGATCCGTTTGCCCCGGCCCCGAACGGCGGTGACAGTCCGGCCTGGTCACGCAAACGGGTGCCGTACGAGAAGCGGCCCAAGCCACCTGCGGTGCCTTCGGCCACGCCCTATGCCGAGCTTCACTGCCATTCGAATTTCAGCTTCCTGGACGGAGCATCACATCCTGAAGAATTGGTCGAGGAAGCGGTGCGGCTCGGCCTCACCGCCTTGGCCCTCACCGACCACAATGGGTTCTACGGCATCGTGCGGTTCGCCGAAGCGGCTCGAGCCCACGGGTTGCCTACCGTGTTCGGAGCCGAAGTGGTGTTGGCCGATACAGCCGACCCGAACGATGGTCGCAACTTGCTCGATCGTTCGGTCGCCCCTCACCCCCAACTGGTGGTGTTGGCCCGCGATCCAACCGGCTATGCCGCGTTGGCTCGGGCGCTGAGCGAGGCACAAATGGCCGGCGAAAAGGGGGCGCCCCGGTTGCGATTCGATCGGTTGGCCGAGTTGGGAGCCGGCGGACATTGGAAGGTGCTGACCGCCGGCCGGAAGGGCCTGGTGCCCGCTTCGTTGGTCTACGACGGCCCGCGGGCGGCCCGCCGATCACTCGACTCCTTGATCGATGCCTTTGGGCGCGAGCAGGTCGTCGTCGAAGTATGGGATCACGCGCAACCGCTCGATTCGGCCCGCAACGATGCCTTGGCCACCATGGCGATCGATGCCGGTGTCGACATCGTGGCGACCTCCAACGTGCACTATCACGAGCCGCGTCGCCGGGCGCTGGCCTCGGCTCTGGCCGCGGTGCGGGCCCGGGGTTCGCTCGATGAGGTCGATGGTTGGTTGCCGGCCAACGCCGCCGCGCACCTCCGGTCGGGCGACGAGCAAGCCCAACGATTCGCCCGTTACCCCGGTGTCGTCGAACGGGCCGCCGAGATCGGTCTCGAGTGCGCGTTCGATCTGACCCTGGTCGCCCCGGATCTCCCTCCGTATCCGTGCCCGTCCGGTCACGACGAAATGTCATGGCTGCGCGAACTCGTGCATCGGGGCGCCGCCGAACGGTACGGCCCGCGTGGGGCCGAGCGAGTACCGGGGGCGTACGCCCAGCTCGATCATGAACTCGACCTCGTCGAATCCCTCCACTTCCCCGGCTACTTCTTGGTCGTTCACGACATCGTCGATTTCTGCCGACGGGTCGACATCTACTGTCAGGGCCGAGGGTCTGCGGCGAACTCGGCGGTCTGTTACGCCCTCGGCATCACCAACGCCGATGCAGTATCGCTGGGTCTGCTGTTCGAACGCTTTCTGTCCACCGAGCGCGATGGCCCACCCGACATCGACATCGACATCGAGAGCGATCGCCGCGAAGAAGTCATCCAGTACGTCTATGAACGGTATGGGCGCGAACACACCGCCCAGGTCGCGAACGTCATCACCTATCGGGCGAAGTCGGCGGTGCGAGACATGGCCAAGGCCCTGGGGTACGCCCAGGGTCAACAAGACGCCTTCTCGAAATCGCTCGATCGGTGGTCTGGCCTGAAGGGGCAAACCACCGACGACCCCAAGGCGGTACCCGACGACGTCTTGGCCTTGGCCCAGACAGTCGAACATTTTCCCCGCCATCTCGGTATCCATTCCGGTGGCATGGTGATTTGTGACCGCCCGGTGGTGGAGGTCGTGCCGGTCGAATGGGGGCGGATGCCCAACCGCAGCGTGCTGCAATGGGACAAGGACGACTGTGCCGCGACCGGGCTGGTCAAGTTCGATTTGTTGGGGTTGGGCATGCTCAGCGTGTTGCACTACGCGGTCGATCTCATCCATGACCACTTCGGTCTCGAACTCGACCTGGCCACGTTGCCCCAAGACGACGCCGTCTACGACATGTTGTGCCAGGCCGACTCGGTCGGGGTGTTTCAGGTCGAGAGCCGGGCCCAGATGGCCACCTTGCCCCGACTGAAGCCCCGGTGCTTCTACGACCTGGTGGTCGAGATCGCCTTGATCCGTCCCGGGCCGATCCAAGGTGGCTCGGTGCACCCCTACATCCGGCGCCGCAACGGCAAGGAGCCGGTGACCTATCTCCACCCCTTGCTCGAGGGGGCGCTGGCCAAGACGTTGGGGGTGCCGTTGTTCCAGGAGCAGTTGATGCAGATCGCCATCGATGTCGCGGGGTTCAGCGCGGCCGAAGCCGATCAACTCCGTCAAGCGATGGGTTCCAAGCGCAGCGTCGAGCGCATGACCCGCCTCCAGGATCGCCTCTATGCCGGTATGGCCGAACGGGGGATCGTCGGCGACGTCGCTGATCAGATCTGGGAGAAGCTGGTCGCCTTCGCGAACTACGGCTTTCCCGAGAGCCATTCGGTGAGCTTCGCCTACCTGGTCTACGCCAGCTCGTGGATCAAGCACTACTACCCGGCGGCGTTTTGTGCCGCCCTGCTCAACGCGCAGCCGATGGGGTTCTATTCGCCCCATACGCTGGTGCAAGATGCCCGCCGTCACGGGGTCGAGATTCTCACGCCCGATCTCAACGCCAGCGATGCCACCGCCACGTTGGTCGGGCCCAACATGGTGCGCATGGGCCTGAACTATGTGCGGTTGGTGGGTGATGACCTGGCCGAGGCCATCGCGGCTGGGCGGCCCTATGCCTCGATGGAGGATCTGCAGCGGCGCCACAACCTGAAGCTGACGGTGCTCGAATCGTTGGCCACTGCAGGGGCGTTCGGTTGCTTTGGACTCGAGCGCCGCGAGGCTTTGTGGGCGGCAGGTGCCGTCGTGCAATCGCGGCCCGATCGCTTGGCCGGTGTCGTGACCGGCTCGAACGCTCCGACGTTGCCCGGCATGTCCGAACCCGAACTCGCCATCGCCGATCTGTGGTCGACCGGGGTGGCGCCCGACGGACATCCCACCCGGTTCGTGCGCCACCACCTCGATGCCATCGGCGTGGTCACATCGGCCGGGCTCAAGTCGGTGCCCGACCGGGCTCGGGTGAAGGTGGCCGGGATCGTGACCCATCGCCAGCGCCCGGCCACCGCGGCCGGCGTGACCTTCTTGAACCTCGAAGATGAAACCGGTTTGATCAACGTGGTGGTGTCGAAGGGGTGCTGGCAACACCACCGCGAGGTGGCCGGCACCGCAACGGCGTTGGTCATTCGCGGTCGGGTCGAAAACGCCGAGGGGGTGATCAACGTGGTGGCCGAACGGCTCGAACCGTTGCACCTCGCCGTACCGATGGCTTCGCGAGACTTCCGCTAGCACCCGACGGCGGCGGCTTAGGCTGGCCCGGTGGTGATCTTTCGTATTGCCGTCGGCATGGCCGGCGCGCTCGGAGTGCTGTGGGTGCTGTCGGCCGCGGTTCGGACGGTCCTGGTGCCCAGGGCCGAAACGTCGCTGGTCAACCGGGCGCTGTTCGCCACCATGCGGCGCCTGTTCTATCTCGGTTCGCGGGTGCGGACAGAGCCGTCGGCGCGCGATGCGGTTCTCGCCCGTTTCGCTCCCACCACGTTGGTGATGCTCCCGGTGCTGTGGAGTGCTGGTCTCATCGCCGGGTTTGCGGCGATCTTCTGGGCCGTCGACGCCGATCGAACCCTCCGGGATGCGGTGGCCCTGAGCGGATCTTCGCTCACGACGCTCGGCTTCCGCAGTGCCGACGACGGGATCTCGGTGCTCCTCGCCATCGGCGAGGCGCTGATCGGCTTGGGCATCGTGGCGTTGCTGATCAGCTTCATGCCGACGATCTACAGTGCGTTCTCGCGACGAGAGGCCGCCGTCTACCGGCTCTCGATCCAGGTCGAGACCGATTTCGGGACCTCACCGCACGCAGTCCTGCTCGTCCGCTGGTGGCAGGTTGGTGCGGTCGATCGACTGAACGAGCTCTGGCGGGAGTGGGAAGACTGGTTCATCCACATGGCCGAAGCCCAGACCTCGTTCCCGGCGCTCAACTTCTTTCGCTCACCGCAGTCGAACCGTCACTGGGTGACGACGTCGGGCATGGCCCTCGATACCGCGGCGATCTACCTCTCGACGCTGAACGTGCACCAAGATGCGTCGGCCGCGCTCATGATTCGTACCGGTTATCTCAGCCTGCGCCAGGTCGCCGACTACTTCGCCATCGACTACGACCACGACCCCAGTCCCGACCGGCCGATCAGTATCACCCGCGACGAGTTCCTCGAGGTCTACGACGAGCTCGCGGCGGCCGGTGTGCCGGTGCGGGCCAACCGTGAACAAGCCTGGCGCGACTACGCCGGCTGGCGCGTGAACTACGACGAAGTCTTGCTCGATCTGGCCGCGTTGACCCATGCTCCGCATGCGCCGTGGTCGTCGGATCGGGCCCTGTCGGACACCAAGATGAAGGTTTGGCGGCCGTACGCCCTGTTGCAGCAACGGCGCAACAACGACGCACAGTCGACGTAGCGATCCCGAGAGCGACCCGGCGTCGAGTGACCCGACCTCGAGCGATATGACCTCGAGCGATACGGCCTAGAGCGATACGGCCGGTGCGCCGGCTTCGGAGATCGCGGCGGGAATCTCGAAGTATTCCTTGCGGCTGAAGCCGGTCATGGCGGCAACCAGTCTGCTGGGGACGGTCTCGACCCGCTGGTTGTACTCGCGGATGTTCCCGTTGTAGAGCCGGCGAGTGGCCTGGATGCGGTTTTCGGTCGTCACGAGCTGGCGCTGGAGTTCCAGGAAGTGCATGTCGGCTTGCAGATCGGGGTAGGCCTCGGACACGGCGAGGAGGTGGCGTAACTCGCTCACCAGCAATCGCTCGGGGCCTTCCTGATCGTCGTGCGGATCGCCGGTCGACTGCACCGCGCCGGTGCGAGCTTCGATCACGGCTCGGAGGGTCTCGGCCTCGTGGGCCGCGTAGGCCTTCACGGTGTTGACCAGGTTGGGAACCAGGTCGTAGCGCCGCTGCAGTTCGGTATCGACGTTGGACCATGAGTTCACGATGGTCTGGTACTGCCGCACGAACCGGTTGTACGACCCGCCAAACCACGCGAGGAGCACCGCCACGATGCCGAGAACGATGTAGGCCACCATGAGCTGTGAATCGACGTCGAAACGGCGCTGCTTGAGCGTATTGCCGCCCGCCCTCCGTCCTGAACTGGTTGGAGATTCGACGCGTTGGTGTCGGTTTTTCCAACCAGTTCGGCGGTGCGCTGCTCAGGCCGAGCCGTAGCGTCCGATGAATGCCGCTCGCCCGAGGGTCTCGGCCTGCAGGGCGGCCAACACGTCGGTCTGGTCGGCGCCGGCGGTGAACCCCAGCGGCGCACCGAGCGCGTAGAGCTCGAACTGCAGCCGCCCCTTGGCTCCTTCGAGCGTGTCCGGGCCGGCCCAACCGGTGGTGCCGGCGTCATTGTCGTGTTCGATGGACTCCGGGGTGACTGCGCCCTCGGGCCAACGAGCGACCGATGGCGCAATGCCGGTGACCAGCCAGTGCACGAAGTCGGTGTCGGCGTCGCGAACGACCAGGGCCAATTCGGTCGTGTTGATCGGCGCCAACTCGAACACCAACGGCGGGGACAGGTTCAGGCCGTTCGCGGTGAAACGAGAGGGGAGAGCGGCCCCCGGTGAGAAGGCCGGCGATGCGATCGACATTCCGTTCGGCCCGTCTTGGACCAGGGGCAGATCAGCGGTCGTGGCTGACACCACGCCGCCGAGGTCCGGCGCTCGGGCATCGCCCAGGTCGCGGCCGTCGGAAGCGCAGGCGCCGATGACGAGGACGAGGGCCAGTGGGGCCGCAACCGCCCTCGGGCGGGGCGTGGATGGGTCGGGCGGTCGGAGCACGGAGTAAGGGTAGAACCCCCGCGGGCCTCGGTGGGGCACACTGGTTGCCGTGTCTGCCAGCCCTCGCAACCGCTCGCTGCGTCGCGACCGACTCCGGCTGCGACAGTTGTTTCGTGCCGACGCGGTGGCGGTTCGGCAGAGCTTGGTGGCCTTGGTCGTTTCGGCCTTGACCGCGGTGGTGGCCGGCGTGTTGTTGGCGTCGATTACCGACACCCTCGAGGAACTCCCGGGGCTGCTGCTGTTGGTGCCGGCTGCGATCGCCCTGCGGGGCAACGTGTTCGGAGCGCTGGGGTCTCGGCTGGGCACGGCGATTCACACCGGCACGTTTGTGCTGCGGCTTCGCTCGGACACGGTCGTGGGGCAGAACGTCATCGCCTCGATCGTGTTGAGTCTCGTGACGTCGGTCGGCGTGGCCGTGATCGCCAAGGGGGTCGCGATCGCGTTCGCGATCTCACCGGTGATGTCGCTGGCCGAGTTCATCGTCGTTTCGGTCGTCGGCGGGTTGTTGGCGTCGTCGCTCGTGCTCCTGATCAGCCTGCTGCTGGCCGCTGGGTCGGTGCGGTTCGAATGGGACCTCGACAACGTCACCGCTCCGCTGGTCACCGCAACCGGCGACTTGGTCACCGTGCCGGCCTTGCTGGTGGCGACGTGGCTGCTCGGTGGTCAGGCCCAGTCGACGGTCATTGCGGCAGTGTCGGCGGTACTGGCCATCGTCGGTCTCATCCTGGTGGCCCGCAGCTCCCTCGATCTCATGCGCCGGATCGTGCAGGAATCGCTCCCGGTGCTCTTGTTGGCCGGCTTGCTCGACCTGATCGCGGGCATCACCGTGCAGAAGCGCCAAGACGACTTCTTGGCGTTCGAGGCGCTCCTCATCCTGCTCCCCGGGTTCCTCGGGGCCGCGGGCGCGCTCGGGGGCATTCTCTCGAGCCGGCTGGCCACCGGCTTTCATCTGGGCCTGGTCGAGCCGGCGCCGGTGCCGACCCGGGTGGCCCGCTCGGACATGCGGAGCGTGCTGGCCCTCGCCCTGCCGGTTTTTGCGGTGCTCGGCATCGCATCGTGGGTCGCGGCCGAACTCGGTGGGTTCACCGATCCCGGACTGTTTCGTCTGGTCGCGGTGGCTCTGACCGCCGGAGTGCTCGCCACCGGCTTCGTCATCGGCGTCGGTTACTACGGCACGCTGGCTGCGGTTCGGTTGGG
>JABDJW010000422.1 GCA_013002375.1 Acidimicrobiales bacterium
GATGAGCCCGGCGTTGAGCCCCGAAGCCTGGCCCGCCACCTCGCCGCGCTCGATCACGACGACGCCGGCACCCTGCTCGGCGAGCGTCAACGCCGCGGTGACGCCGACGATGCCGCCGCCGATGACGACGGCCTTCGTCGCGCTGGCGTTGCTCATCGTGTGGCACTGCTGCACGGACGCATGGATCGAGCTTGGCCACCAACCCCTCACCGCTCCAAGGCAGCCTCGATGGTGGGCAACGCGGGTGGGGTCCGTTCCGTAGGGTTAGTTCCGTGACCACCGAGCTCGAACCACTGCCCGAGGACTGGGAGCGAGCGATCGCCATCGTCGCCCATCCCGACGATCTCGAATACGGAGCTTCCTCGGCCATCGCACGCTGGACCGACCAGGGCAAGGACATCCGCTACGTGCTCGCGACACGGGGTGAGGCGGGCATCGACTCGATGGCACCCGAGGTCGCCGCGCCACTGCGCAGTCAGGAACAGATCGACTCCGCCGCAGCGGTCGGTGTCTCGGTCGTGGACTTCCTCGATCATCCCGATGGTCTGGTGATCAACGGCATCGACCTACGCGCCGATCTCGCCGAGGCCATCCGACGCCACCGGCCCGACGTGATCATCGCGTCCAACTACCGCGAGCGCTGGAGCGACACCGGCCCCTGGAACCACGTCGACCATCGCGAGCTGGGGCGGGCGCTTCCGGACGCGGTGCGTGACGCTTCCAATCGTTGGCTGTTCAGCGACCGAGGCGAGCCTTGGGGCGGCGTGCGCTGGATCGCCTACAACGCGTCGACTCATCCGACCCACGCCGTCGACGTCACGGTCCACCTCGATGCCGGCATCGCCTCGCTCGAATGCCATCGCACCTACATCGAGGCCCTGGGCGATCCCGACTTCGACGCCGACGCCTGGCTGCGCTCGGCCGCGACCGCCAATGGGCCCCGGCTCGGCGTCGAGCTGGCGGTGACCTTCGAGTTGGTGCCGGCCTGAGTTGGCGTCCCGATCCCGGTCGGAACTATGCGGCGTTGACCGCTCCGAGTCCATCAACCGGCGGGTGGTCGCCGGCCTGCTCGATCAGCATCGGAACCTGGACACCGACGATGTCGAAGTCTTGGCCGGTGATGCCCCGACCGCTGGAACCGCTCGAGATGTTGAGGTCACCGTTGTGGAGCCGTCGGATCTCGTGGATCGTGAACCAGCCGGTCATGGAATCCGGGTCGCGGTTCATCACATCGCCGATTGCGAGATCGCAGATCCGCATCTTCGAGACGGTAACGATGGTTCGTTGCATGGCTTTCTCCTGTCGGCCCTCGGATGCGTGTGCATGCTCGAGCGGTCCGGAGACAACTGCGTCACCTCGCCACGAAACCCATCGGCGCAGCGTCGAGATTCATGAGGATTCGCTGGCGGCGAAAGGATCGGCCGGCGGCGAACCCAGCCAACGGCCGGGCCACGAGCCGGAGAGTACGGTGACGTCGCACCTCACAGGAGGGAACGACGATGGCCTCACCACCCTGGCGGGCGAACGGGATTGTGGCTGAGGAAGTCGGGTTCACCGCGGCGAAAGCCGAACTGCTGCGCCTGACCCGCATGTCCTGCTACGCCGCCCTGGCAACATCGAGCCTCGATGGCATGCCCCAGGTGGCACCGCTTCGCTACACCGTCACCAACGACTTCGAGCTCGTCATGGGCACGCTCCGCACGTCACGAAAGTACGCCAACCTCGAGACCAACGACCGCGTCGCCGTGGTCATCTGGGACGACGAGATGTCGATCCAGATCGAAGGCCGATTCGACGAACCAGACCCCACCGATGAGCAACGCCTGCGCACCCACTTCGCCAACGAGCTACCCCGAGAAGCCCAGCTCCGAACCGAGCGGCCCACCCACTTCTTCTTCAGGATCACGCCCACCTGGGCTCGCTGCAGCGACTTCAGCGACGAGCCGCCGAGAGTGCTGACCCTCGACTTCATCGCACAGACCGAAACCCGCGGCACCTTCCCCGTGCTCACCGACGGCAGGCAACGGCCGGGCCTTTAGCCGCCCACCGGTCGGCATCGCTGCTGATTGGCGTCGGTTACGGGCGCCGCCGCCTTCTTCGAGCCGGGAGATCGCTCTCCTGCTTCGACACGGGCCGATCATTGCGGGATCACTTCGCCGTTGGGTGTTCGGACTTCGATGCATCGTGGTCGGTGTCTCCGCCCAACAGCAGTGGGCCCCGTCCTCGACCCGGCCATCCCATTGCCTGGCGTCGCGGCCGGCGCCCTCACCGGACTGGTCAGCGCCACCTACCCAGCCCTGCGCGCCGCCCGGCTCGAACCGGTCGACGCCTTGCGCGCCGGAACCTGACGGCGCGCCAGTCCGTCGGAAGCCGATTCGATCCGACGACTACGCTTGGCGGGTGGACTGCGGCCTGATCACGTGCTGAACGAGTCGCTGGACATCGGCGTGATGTTCAGCTTCCGCAACCCGCCTCAGTGGCACCGTCCGTTCCCCGAGGTGTACCGCAACGAGCTCGACCTGATCGTCGAGGCCGAAGCGCTGGGCTACGACACGATCTGGTTGACCGAGCACCACTTCGCCGAGGACGGCTACTCCCCCTCGATCATTCCCCTCGCCGCGGCCATTGCCGCTCGGACCGAGCGGGTCCGGATCGGCTTCAATCTGTTGCTGTTGCCGCTGCACGACCCGGTTGCGCTGGCCGAGGACATCGCCACCCTCGACGTGCTGTCCAACGGTCGCATCGACGTCGGCGTCGGCCAGGGGTACGCGGTGCACGAGTTCCGCGGCTTCGGCATCCCGCTCACCGACCGGCTCGGCCGATTCCGCGAGGGCCTCGACGTACTCGACGGCCTCTGGACCACCGACCGGTTCACCTACGACGGAGAGCACTTCCGGGTGGAAGACGCCCGCCTCATGCCGAAGCCGGTGCAGCAACCGGCGCCCCCGGTCTGGATCGGAGCGACCAGCGAGGCCGGCATCCGGCGGGCGGGGCGCCGGGGTGCAAACCTGCTCGGGCTGACCAACCCTCACCTTCAGCAGGTCTACGAACAGGCGCGGGGCGACGCCGGCCTCGATGTCGAATCCGCCAAGGTGCTGCAACTGCACTGGACCTACCTCGACGACACCGACGACGCCGCCTGGGAACGGGCCGCGCCGCACTTCCATCACGTGCTGAGCGTCTACGCCAAGTGGATCGGCGAGGCGAACGACCCCGGCAATCCGGTCGCCAACCTCGAGATACCGCCGGTCGCCGAGCTGCGGAACTCGCGGCCGGTCATCTTCGACCCGGTCTTCGGCTCGCCCGAGACCGTGGCCGCCAAGCTCGACCGGTCGATGGCCCGGGTGCGCACCACCCACCTCGGCCTCGGCCTGCTCCCCGGAATGGACCCGGCGCTGACGTCGCGCTTTCTCCGCCGGTTCGCCGCCGACCTCGCGCCGGCCCTCGCGCCCACACCCGGCGGGGGCGGCTGAGCTCCGAGCCGGATGCCCGGTCGCCGGCCGGGCAACTTGCCAGGCGATGTCGAGCGATGCCGATCCACCCTTCGACCGCGACGACCTCGAGCTCGTCGTTGGACGCGCTGGACGAGATGCTGCACGAACGCGGTCGCCTGAC
>JABDJW010000429.1 GCA_013002375.1 Acidimicrobiales bacterium
GCCAGGGGAGGAGCCGTGACGCGGGGTTTGCCGTCGAGTTGCTTCAGCTCGTCGAGAACCCGCACCCCGCTACTCGCGTGTGGCTGCGGTGCGGGCGTACGCGTAGGCCTCGCGCCGACGGAACAGCGGTGCCTCCTGGCGGTCGCGGTTGAGGACTGCGCCCAAGACATTGGCGCCGACGCGGTCGAGGTCCGAGCGGACCTTCAACAAGGTGTCAGTATCGGTCTTGTTCGTGTCGACGAGAATCAGTACGCCATCGACCGCGGTCGACGCCGAGCTGGCATCGGCGGCTGCGAGAATCGGCGGCGTGTCGACGATCACGAAATCGTGGGACTCCTCCAACCGCTCGATCAGATCCTTGAACCCGTCGGTGCTCAGGAGTTCGCCGGGGCGTTCGGGGGACGGCCCGGCCGGCAGGATCGTGAGGTTGTCGACACCGACGCTGACCGTGGGGAGCGACGAGGGCGGGTAGTTGGTGAGGGTGTTCGAGAGCCCGTCGTTGTTGCGGATCCCGAACAGGGCCTCGATCGTCGGGCGGCGCATGTCGGCCGAGATCAGCACCACGCTGGCCCCATTCTGGGCCAGGGCGATGGCCAGGTTCGCGGCGGTCACCGACTTGCCCTCGCCGGGCTGGGCGCTGGTGATCATGAAGCTCGAGCTGCCGTTGCTGGCCGCCAGGTACTGCAGCGATGCTCGGACCCGGCGGTATGACTCGCGAGACCGCTGCAGCTTGGTGGATTTGCCCGCGCTGAGCATGACCAACGCGGCGGCCCCGTTGCGATTGCCGACGCCGAAGGCCGGGATCGAGCCCAGCACCGAGGCACCGGCCGCCAGCTCGATGTCGGTTTCGCTGCGAGCGCTGGTGTCGAGCCGATCGAGCACGAAGGCCAGGGCGATACCGGCCAGGAACCCGGCGAGGGTGCCCGCCGCCCAGAGCAGCTTCTCGCTCAGCCCGTTCGGTCGGGAGGGTACGCCGCCGATCGACAACAATTTGGCCGGAGCGGCGCGGGTGGCTTGATCGCGTTCGACGTCGGCGATGTCGCCCTGCAGTCGGTTGATCGTGTTGTTCAACGGGTTGCGTTCGGCCCGAAGCAAGCTCAGCGAGTTCTGAATATCCGAGATGATCGCCGCCCGGTTCGGGTCGGAGTTGGCAATCTGCTGGGCGTCGATGAGCTGGAGAGCCAGCGCGTCGATCTCAGCTTGGATGTCGGCGACCGCGCCCTGGGCAACCGAAAGCGGCTGCTGGTACCCGGCCTTTTGGCCGTCGTACCAGGCGTCGGCCTGGCCGTTGCGATCGTCGACGTAGGCCTCGATGAAATCCTGCACGGTGTCGCGGGCATAGGCCGCGTTCTCGTCGGTGAACTTGGCTTCGAGCACGTTGGAATCGGGACGGAACTGGACGTCGAGCCGCTTCAGCAGCTGGTTGGCGGCCAGCGGGGTGACCTCCTCGCCCTGACGTTCGAGCACCGAGTTCGCGGTCGTGAACGAGTTCAAGACCTCGCGCTCCTCTTCGAGGATGGGCTGTTTGTACCGGTTGTTGTCGATCGCGCCCACCGGGCTGGGCGCCACCTGGACCTTGGCCGATGCGGTGAACGTGTCGGTGCGGGTGTTGACGTAGAGCACCGCCAGGGCGAGACCGAGCAGCGTCATGAGCACGACCACCCACTTCCGCTTGTTCACCGCTTGGAGGTAGTCCTCCAAGCCGGGGGTTTCGCTACCGCCGAAGGCGGGGTCATACATCACTGGTCGGCTGCTCCGCAGGAGTCGGTTTGATCGGGTCGGACCGATCGTTGGGGAAACCGGCAGGAACGCGTGCGCGCCCGGGCCGGACCTCCCCAGGCTAGAACCTGCCACCCGCTGTGAGCAAGAGGGGTATTCACCGTTACTCTCGGTGCCTTTCACGCACTGGTGTGCGTTGCGGTGGGTCAGTCGATGCGACGGCGTCGTTCGCCGCTGTCGTCGACCTCGGCGTTGCCACGGTTGTCGGGGTCCCAGGGGGGGATCGCGTCAGGGTCGATGCCGTAGTCGGCGATCGCCTTCAACACCGCGGTGGGTTCGACCTGGCCCATCGATACCAACTCGTGCAGCACGGCGACGACGATGTGGCCCTCGTCGACCTCGAAGTACCGACGCAACGCTTCGCGGGTGTCGCTGCGACCGAATCCGTCGGTGCCGAGCGAGCTGTACGGGCGGTCGATCCAGCGTGAGATTTGGTCCGGGACGGCGTGCATGAAGTCGGTGACGGCGATCACCGGACCCTGGCCCTGGCCGAGGTGCTGGGCGACGAGAGGCGAACGCGGGGTTTGATCGGGATGGAGGCGATTCCATCGTTCCGCGTCGAGGGCATCGGTGCGCAGCCGCTTGTACGACGTGACACTCCACAGCTCGGCGCCGACGCCGTATTCGGTCGCCAGCACGTTCTGCGCAGCGCGGGCGGCTCCGTGCGCGCTGCCGGAGAACAAGATGGTCGCCGGGATCGTGGCGCCCGTCGGGGCGCTGGCCCAGTGGTACATGCCGCTGACGATGTCGTCGGCGGTGACCGTGGGGGGTCGGGCCGGCATCTCGTAGTTCTCGTTGTAGAGGGTGAGGTAGTAGAACACGTCGGCGCTCTCGCCACCGCGTTGCCCATACATCCGGGCGAGTCCGTGTTCGATGATGACCGCCAGTTCATAGGCAAAGGCCGGGTCGTACGCTTCGCAGGCGGGAACGGTCGAGGCGAGCACCAGACTGTGGCCGTCCTGGTGCTGGAGTCCCTCGCCGGTCAGGGTCGTGCGGCCGGCGGTGGCGCCCATGAGGAACCCTCTGGTGCGGCTGTCGGCTGCGGACCAGATGAGGTCGCCCACCCGCTGGAACCCGAACATCGAGTAGAAGGTGAAGAACGGGACCATCGGCACGCCGAGATTGGCGTAGCTCGTTCCGGCGGCGATGAAGCTGGCCATCGACCCTGCTTCGGTGATGCCTTCCTCCAGGATCTGGCCGTCGGTGTCCTCGGCGTAGGAGAGCAGCAGCTCGTGGTCGACCGGCTCGTACAGCTGGCCCGTCGGCGCGTAGATCTCGAACTCTCGGAACAGTGCGTCCATACCGAACGTGCGAGCTTCGTCGGGCACGATGGGCACGACTCGGGGACCGAAGGTGTCGTCGCGCATGAGGTCGCGCAGCAGGCTGGTGAAGGCCATCGTGGTGGAGACGGCGCGGCCGCCGGAGCCATCGGCCAGGTTCTCGAAGACCGCGGGGTCGGGCAGACTCAGCGGGCGCCGATGCATGATGCGGCGCTGGGGGATTGGCCCGTCGAGTGCTTGCCGTCGACCCATCAGGTAGTCGTGCAGATCGGAGCCGGGTTCCGGCCGGTAGTAGGGAGGGTCGCCGTCGGCCAGCGCTTCCTCGGGGATTTCCTCTTCGAGGTGGAGGCGAGAACGGAGATCGAGCATCTGGGCCTTGGTCATCTTCTTGATCTGATGGGTGGCGTTGCGAGCCTCGAAGCCTTCGCCGAGGGTCCACCCCTTGATCGTCTTGGCCAAGATGACGGTGGGCGCGACCTCGTTTTCCACGGCGGCGTGATAGGCGGCGTACACCTTCTCGTAGTCGTGGCCGCCGCGCGGCAGGTTGCGCAGGTCGTCGTCGGACAGGTGGTCGACCAAGGCGCGCAGCCGGGGATCGGGGCCGAAGAAGTGTTCGCGGATGTACGCACCGCTCTCGGTGGCGTAGCGCTGGAACTCTCCGTCGACCGTCGTCATCATCTTGTTGAGCAGGACGCCGTCGACATCGCGCTGCAGGAGTTCGTCCCATTTGGAGCCCCAGATGACCTTGATGACGTTCCAGCCCGCCCCGCGGAACACGCCTTCGAGTTCCTGGATGATCTTGCCGTTGCCCCGCACCGGACCGTCGAGCCGTTGCAGGTTGCAGTTCACGACCCAGATCAGGTTGCCCAAACCTGATCGGCCGGCGAGGGAGATCGCACCGAGTGTCTCCGGTTCGTCGGTCTCGCCATCGCCGAGAAAGGCCCAGACCCGCGACGCCGAGGTGTCATCGATGCGGCGTTGGTGGAGGTATTTGTTGAACCGCGCGTGGTAGATCGAGTTGAGCGGGCCGAGTCCCATCGAGACGGTCGGGTACTCCCAGAATTCGGGCATGAGGCGGGGGTGGGGGTAGCTCGACAGGCCATGCCCGCCGATCTCGCGGCGGAAGTGATCGAGGTGCTGTTCGTCGAGGCGATATTCGAGGTAGGCCCGTGCGTAGATGCCGGGCGCGGCGTGACCCTGGATGTAGATGTGATCGCCGGGAGTGCCGTCGGCCTTGCCGCGGAAGAAGTGGTTGAATCCGACGTCGTAGAGCGACGCCGAGGACGCGAACGTCGAGAGGTGGCCGCCGATGCCGTCGGCGGCCTTGTTGGCCCGGATGACCTGTACCGCGGCGTTCCACCGGATGAAAGCGCGGATGCGCTGCTCGCGAGCGAAGTCGCCCGGAAACCAGGGCTGGTCATCGGTGGCGATGGTGTTGATGTAGGGGGTCTGCACGCCCGGCGCCATGCCGACCTGAAGCTCCTGGGCCCGCTGCACCAGCTTGTCCATCAGGTACTTGCCCCGCACCTTGCCCGATTTGGCAACCAGGGCATCGAGCGACTCGATCCACTCCGTCGTTTCGGCCGGATCGATGTCCGGGAGCTGCGAGGAGAAGTGGTCGACCATGCTCCTATCCTTGCAGCTACCTATGGCCAAACGCAGCACCAATCGGACCGTTGTCTATACCGATGGCGCGTGCTCGGGAAATCCGGGGCCGGGTGGCTGGGGCTGGGTCGTTCCCGACGGTCGGTTCGCCTCGGGGTTCGATCCCGAATCCACCAACCAGCGCATGGAGCTGCAG
>JABDJW010000432.1 GCA_013002375.1 Acidimicrobiales bacterium
CCTCGTGGATCGTCAGGCCGCTGAGCCGTTCGCGGTAGGCGTCGACGTAGGCGCGCACCGCTTCCGGGTCCGTGCGGGCGTATTGCCGCAACGCCCAGCCCAGCGCCTTGCGGATGAAGAACTCTGAGCTACTCCCCCGGGCGTCACACGCACCGAACAATCGTTCGGGATCGGTCGCGTCCTTGTAGGTGAGCTGGTGCAGGATCGAGGTCCGGGCCAGCCACATGTCGTCGCCGGCCAGCCAGCGATCGAGCACCGCAGCCAGGAGGGGCCGATCGGTCAGGACAATCGGCCCGACGACGTGCGCAGCCAGCGCGTCGACGGTGTCCCACCACGACTTGGTGACGATCAGACGCTCGACCCGGTCGATGTCGGCCGCCGTGAGCACGTTGGCCCAGCGGCGCAGCAGGTCGGCGCCCACGTACTGGAACTCCCGCTCGGGCTGCGCCCAACACCGGTCGGCCGCGTCGAGGAGTTCGCGCGCTGAACACCCTTTGCCCGCTTGCACGAACTGCTTCTGGGCCCTCTTTCGGTTCGGCGAGGTCACGCCGAGGAACCGGAACTGGTTCTTCTGGTACGCCTCCATCCCCTCGACCTTGTTGGGGTCGGCAACCGCTTCGAGCGCGGCGCGCAGCGCGGGGAAGGCCTCAGCGAGCGCAGCCGGCTGGTCGGTCGTCACTCCCCCAGTGTGTCACCGGCACGGACCGGACGGCTTCGGTTCAGTGGTTGCAGTCGGGACCGTGCTCGTGGTTCGCAGCATGGGCGGCGATCTCGGCCCGCACTTCTTCCATGTCGAGCGCTTCGACCTGACCGACCAGATCTTCAAGGGCTTCACCGGGCATGGCGCCGGGCTGGCTGAACACCAGGATGCCGTCACGGAATATCATGAGCGTCGGAATGGACCGGATCTGCAGCGCGCCGGCCAACTCTTGTTCGGTTTCGGTATCGACCTTGGCGAACGTGTGGTCGGGGTACTTCTCGGCGGTCGCCTCGAACACCGGCGCAAACGATTTGCACGGGCCGCACCATTCGGCCCAGAAATCGACCAGCGTGATGCCGTCGGCCGTGACGGTCTCTTCGAACTGGTCTCGGGTCAGCGTGATCGCGCTCATGTTCTACTTTCGGTGACGACCGCAAGGCGGCCGGATGAGGGGGCACGTTCTTCAACCCCTCCCCCACTCGGCGCATTCCCGCCACTAGGCAAGGAGCACCATGATCACGTCTTCCCATGCCGCCGGCACCGAAACTTCGAGCCGTGAGCGCGCCGGGCCCCTCGCCGGCGTGCGGGTCCTCGACCTGTCGAGGGTGATGGCCGGCCCCACCTGCACCCAGGTGCTGGCCGACCTCGGCGCCGAGGTCATCAAGATCGAACGGCCCGGCCTCGGTGACGACACGCGCCAGTGGGGGCCGCCTTGGTTGCGGGACCGGTCCGGTACCGAATCGGCCGAGTCGTCCTACTACCTGTCGGCCAATCGCGGCAAGCATTCGGTCACGGTCGATCTCAAGCGCGAGCGAGGTCAGCAGATCGTGCACGAGCTCGCGGCGGTGAGCGACATCTGCATCGAGAACTTCAAGGTTGGCGCGCTGGCCGAACTCGGCCTTGGCTACGACGATCTACGCGCCGACAACCCGGCCATCATCTATGTGTCGATCACCGGGTTCGGTCAATCGGGCCCACTGGCCCAACAACCCGGGTACGACTATCTGGCGCAAGCGATGGGTGGCATGATGAGCCTCAATGGATGGCCCGACGACCAGCCGAGCGGCGGCCCGATCCGCACCGGCATCGCGATCGCCGATATCAGTACCGGGCTGTACGCCACGATCGGCATTCTCGCCGCGCTGCACCACCGCAACGAGACCGGCGAAGGCCAGTTCATCGATTTGGCGCTGCTCGACACCCAGCTCGCGATGTTGGCCAACCAGGGGATGTACTACCTGGTCGGCGGTGAACCGCCGGCGCGCAGTGGCGCGGCCCATCCGAGCCTGGCGCCCTATCAGCCGTTCGACACCGCCGACGGTTCGGTCATCGTGGCCGTCGGAAACGACCGGCAGTTCGCCGCACTGTGCCACCACCTGGGTCGTCCCGAGATGGCCGAGGATCCGCGGTACCGAACCAATCCCGCTCGCAATGCGAACCGGAGCACGCTGCTCGACGAGCTCGAAACCGAGTTCGGCCGGTTCAGCAGCGCAGAACTGCTGGCCACCCTCCCCGCGGCCGGCGTACCGGCCGCGGCCGTCAACGACGTAGCCGAGGCGTTTGCCGAACCCCAGGCGCGCCACCGTCAACGCCGAATCGACGTACCACACGCGCTCGGTAGCGCCCCCGGTATCGCCAACCCGCTGCATTTCTCGCAGACCCCGATCGACTACCCCAAGGGCCCTCCCCTGCTGGGCGAAGACACCGACCGCGTCTTGACCGAGGTGCTCGGCTTTGACCCGGAGACCATCGAGCAGCTGCGAGCCGACGGAACCCTCTGAGGGTGGCTAGAGGGCCTTTCGCTCCCCGGCCGGCGGCAAATCGTAGCCTTCGGAGAACACCCGACGGTGGCACGCGATCATGTCGAGAATGGTCTTGACGATATTGGTCGGCGTGGTCGCCGAACCGGTGCCGAAATCGCGGGGGAAAGTCTGAATGCCGACCTCGCCGACCCGATAGCCGCGAAGCATGGTCTTGATGGCGATCTCCGCTCCGATGAACGGACTCGTCGCTTCGAGTTCGAGACCGCGGACCACGTCGCGTCGCACCAGGCGCAACCCGGTACTGACATCGCGATAGCGCGTGTAGAACAGCCGGCGCAGCACCCGGTTGTAGACCCGGGACACGAAGATTCGCCAGCTCGAATAGCGCCGCACATAGCGGAACGTGATGATCAGGTCGTAGAAGTCCCGCAACGCCCACAGCTTGTGCAGGTCGTAGAGGTCGTACTCGTCGTCGCCGTCGGTGAAACAGACCCAGGTGTTGTGACATGCCGCCAGACCGGACCGCACCGCGGCGCCGTACCCCTTGTTGACCGGGTGGTGTACCACGCGGACCGCGTCGTACTCCGACGCCAATTCGTCGGCGATCTCGCCGGAGCGATCGGGGCTGGCGTCGTTGACGATGACGATCTCGTAGTCGTCGACGAGTTCCTTGCACACGCCGATGGCCTTTTCGGTCACCCGGCGAACGGTTCGTTCGTCGTTGTACACGGGGAAGAAGATGCTCAGGCTGGGCATATTCTCGGACACGCTAGAACCTCAGGCGTTTGTAGATCGTCCATGGCAAGGCGCGGATCGTGCCGACGATGGGCGCCCACCATTTGGGCAGGTACCCCCTACGGTGGCTCGTTCCGAGGTTCTGCACAACCCGATCGGCGACGAACTCCGGCTTCGCTTTTGGAAAGAGCAGCTTTTGGCCGGCCGTCATCGGGGTGTCGACATAGCCCAGCGAGTACACCTGGACCTCGATCTCGGTGTCGGCCAGCCGGTGTTGCTGGGAGGTCGCCCATGACGCCAGGGCCGATTTCGCGGCGGCGTAGGCCACGTTCCGGCTGCGGGGCGCGGCCGCAGCGATGCTCGAGAAGAGGACCAACGTGCCGCATCCCTGCTGCTCGAAGTGGGCCAGGAACCGACCGGCGATCTTGATGACCGCGGTGTAGTTCGCCGTGGTCAGGCGATCGATGGTCGACCAGTCGGTGAGGCCGTCGTCGTCGGCGTCGATCGCACCAGCGGTGATGATCGCCACGTCGAGACCGTCCGAGGTGACGTGGCCCGCGTACGCGCCCAGTGCATCGTCGTCGGCGAGCAGATCGATCGGCGCGGTCTCGTGGAGGCCGCCGTACCGGGCCTCGAGATCGGCCGACATGGCCTCGAGGTCGCGCGCGCCCCGACTGCTGAGCACGGTGGACCAACCATCCCTGGCCAGCCGGCTTGCGGCCGCGCGGCCGACGCCGGAACTCGCGCCCAGGACCACTGCCCGACCACTCGACCGACGACGCGATTCAGACATCGATCCTCCGTCGCAATGAGGTGTCGAACCGCCGATGCGGGTCGAAGTCACGGAGCCGGGAGCGGAAGTCCCTGTACTCCGGAAACACCCGAGCGACGACATCGGCGGAGAGCCGGCTGTCCTTGGCGATGTTGACCACTCCCCCATGTTCGATCACCAAGCGGTCGAGGCGGGCGAACAACGCAGCGGTCGCCGGATGGTCGACCGCGTCGAGCGTTATGCACACGCCATCGCCATCGAAACGCAGCAGTGACTGGGAACCGGCGAACAGCTTCAGCGACCCCAGGGTGATGGTTGCCCGGGTTGCGGCCACCGCCTCCCGGAGCCGGGCGATGGCAACGGCGAGCGATGGGCGCGGCACGATCCACTGATACTCGTAGAATCCCCGACCTCCGTAGAGGTGGAAGTAGATCTCGTTTCCGGCGATCGGGAAGGCGGTCTGCACGACGCCGCCGATCCGCGTCGGGCGAAGCCGGTCCCGAACTTCGTACACGCGGTTGATCAGCGGCATGGTCACCGCTGAGTAGGCCGACCGCCGGGGTAGCCAGCCCGGAAGGGTGGGCATCGACCGGGCCGGTTCCGGCTCGGGCTCCTCGCCGTCGACGAAGTACTCGGCGTACACCAGGCCGGCGCCGAACGAAGCGCCGGGCCGGTTGAAATCGTTCCAGGAATAGAGCGCATCGGTCTTCGTGGCCAGGTCATCCATGGTGGCGACCGCGTCATCGAGGCTCCTCACCCGGTGGGCGACGCGCCGCACCGCGGTGCCGGCGAGCGGTTGCAGTCGCAAAGTGACCTCGGCGATGTAGCCGGTCAGTCCGAATCCACCGAGCGTCAAGTCGAAGAGGTCGGCGTGCGATGTGGTCGAACAATGCAGCTCGCCGTGATCGGGGTGCAGAAGGACCAGTGATTCGACGTGCTCGGCGAAGTTCCCGACGTTGTGTTGGGTCTTGCCGTGAACGTTCATGGCCACGCAGCCCCCGATCGTGATCGACGGGTAGCCGGGGAGTACGGGGAACCAGAGGCCGGACGCGCAGACGACCGAGACGAGGTCGCCGATGGCCAGGCCGGGCTCCACCCGGATGAGGCGTCGCTCGCGATCGAACTCCAACACCCGATTGAAGGCTCCGGTGCTGATGCAGTCCACCCCATCAGCCGCCGAAGCCAGGCAGTAGCTGAGCCCGGCCCCTCGAATCGAGCGCGCCTTATCGCTCCGCAGCAGCCCCAGGAGATGGCCGTAGCTCGCCGGCTCGTGCCGACGCACCTGGACCGACTCGGTGCGGGCGAAGCTTCGAACCTCGCTCAACACAGCGCGGCCGAATCGTTCACCGGGGGGATCGTCAGATCGAGCGGGCCGCTCAGGATCAGCAACTGTCGGCCGTTGCGCTCGTCGAACCGGGCCGGCGTGGAACTGGCATCACCTTCGTTGAGGCGTACTCGAATGCTGCCGGTGAAGAGGATTCCGGTCTGCCGGTCCAGGGTGCGACGGACTGCTCCGGTGAACGCGGTGCAAGCGTCCGAGCGTGGAAAGGCTGAGGTCTGCTCCACCGACAACGCGGCGATGGCGGTGAGCCGTTCGGTCGGTGTCGGATCGGCCGGTGGATCGATCTTTCCCGATACGGCTGCGCCGGCCAACCATCCCGCCGTGATGTCCTGGCGGCCCAGGATGCCGGCCGATACCGGACGGTGCCCCGGCGGTACGTCGTTGATAACCTCGGAGTAGGCCAGCAGCGCGATCTGCCGCTCGTTCCCGAGTACCAAGCGGTCGTCGAGCGTCTCGAGGTTGCCCGGAATGCCGATGACCAAGGCCCCGAGAACGGGCAGGGCCAATACGGCCGCTCGGCGAGCGAGCCATTCCGCGCCGAGCCCGACGGTCGGGAGCAGCAGCGCGGCGGTGACGTGGCGATACCGGCTGGAGTTGCTGAGATCGAGCTCGGCGCCGGCGGCCTCGATCTCACCGATCCGGCTGTAGCCGATGAGAACCGCAAAGGTCACATACGCGGCCACGAGCGCGAGTACACCATGGGGTCGGTCGTCCTCGATGTCTCCGATGGCGTAGAGCCCGACCGCAAAGACCACGATCAACACCGCCGCCCCCGCCGCATACTGAGCCAGACCATCGGCGGTGGCGGCACCCAGCTCCGCCACGAAGTTGGCCACCCCGCCCGGCGACCCGGCCTGCTCGGGCCCGGTTCCGGTCGCGTAGGCGAGATACCACCCGATGTAGATGGCGGCGAGCGAGACGGCATGGGTCGCAGCGATCACCGGCCCGCGACGAAGGAGCATCGCGACGGTGGCCCCGGCGATCATCGGAATGGCGACGCCGGAAGTCGTCAGACACAAGAAGCCGACGGCCATCGCCCACCCGTCGCGACGGGTCCACGGGCCGTCGCGATCGACGAGCTCGAGGTAGATGAGACCCAGGAAGACCGAGCCGTTCAAGGAGATCTGAAACGCCGACACGATGTTCTCGAATCCGGTGCCGAACAGCGCGAAGGCGAGCGCGAGAAAACTGGCGATCCAGTTGCGAACGCCGTAGCGCATCATCGTGCGGCGTAAGAGGAACGCGATGCCCAGATGCAGCAGCACGGTCGGCAGTTGGTAAGGCAAATAGGTGTGGAGCCCGAAGAGCCAGAAGTTGAACTTGTAGGCCACCACATTCAGCGCGATCCAGTGCCCATTGTGCGAGCGCAGGAGAGAGTCGAGACTAGGCATCGGGCGATCGGTGAGGACCGACCATTCGTCCAGGAAGAACCACTGCCGCTCCCCGTACCACAGCAACAGCACCCCGACCCCGGCCAGGAGAACCGGGAACGCCCAGGACAACGCCCGGTCGGCATCCCACCCCGAGGCGCCCGAAGCGTCCAGGTCGGAGGTGGTGGCGCCGGCCAGATCGGAGGTGGTCACGAGTTCGGCTTGACGGCAACCACGAGGAACTGTTTTCCCAGAAGCCGCCAGGCCGGCCGCAGCTTCAGGTAGGCCCGGATTGCAAAGGCAGGCGGAGGCGGCTTTCCGGCCATCGTGTAGGGCAGAAACGAGCCGATGGCTTCTTCGGTCGAGAAGCCGGCCAGCTCTGCGGCCTCGACGACCGATCGTTCGGTCAGGGGGATCATGTGATCGAAGAAGTCCCAGTACATGCCGCCGACGCGCGCAATGTTGTGGCCGAGGCACACCAGACGTCCGCCGGGTCGCAGGGTGCGGTACGCCTCGGCCAGCGTCGCGGCCATGGCCTCTCGGTCGGGCAGGTGCTCGAGGAAATTGCTGGTGAACACCAGATCCAGGGACTCATCAGCCAAGGGCCATGACGTATCGGCCCGTTGTTCGAACAGTTCGACGCTCGGATCGAGATGCGCCTTGGCGTCGGGGTTGAGATCGATGCCGTACCGGTGGGGCGCCGAGATCTGGTTGATGAACGGGCCCCAGCCACACCCGAGGTCCAACACCGCGTTCGCACCATCGACGTAGCGGTGAAACCAGGCATCGATCAGCACCGCCCACACCTTTTGGCGGGTCTCGTTCTCGGCGGCGAAGCGCCGCCGGTACTGCTCGCTGAGGTTCTCGTTCACGTCGCACCAGGGTAGAGCACTCGGTGACGAGTGCACGAGGTAGCTGCGCGCCTAGGGCACGAGCTGGATCTTCAGCCCCATGGCCTGCCCGGCCCGGTTCGTTCCCAACCAGAGTTCGGCGGGGCCGGGCTCGACCAGACCGCCCACGAAGATCGGCTGGTCCGTGCGCCGGAGCCGCACCACGCCGGCGAGACCGGGCCGAATGCTCTCCTGCATCCGATCGGCGAGTGTGGGGTGCAGTGGGTTGTGGCGCGAGATCGCCGCATGTTGGGCCGCGATCTGGCCGGCGTCCTCGCCGGTGATTGCCATGATGCCGACATCGCTCCCCCAGCCATCGAGACGACAGTAGGAATGCGGCGCCCGAGCGCTCGGCTCGAGCACCAGAGAGATCTTCCGTTCGTCCTCGGCCACCAACGTGACGTCGTAGCGCCCGGGCAGCAAATCGAGCCGTTGACCATCGCCGAGCCCCAACAGATCACCGACGACGAGTCGACCGGTATCGAGTTCCAGGGAATCGACCACCAACTGAGCACTGCGACGAGGGGACTCGGGCGGCAGCGAGACCACGCGGGCCAGCTTGAACCAGGCCGCATGGTCGCCGGCGTCGAAGGTCGTCGCCCGCCACGGACGCACCAGCTGCTCGAGCAGATCGACCAGCTCGATGAGTTCGGCGGCCACCGACTCGGGGGCGGTACCGGGTTCGCGGATGTCAAGGCGCATGGTGACGTGGTCCCGAGCGAAATGCGTGCTGGTCAGTTCGGCCGGTGTCAGAGGCATACCCCTTGTATCGTCCGAATCTGGCCAAAAGGTGAGGACGCCATGCACGATCGCTAGCAATACCGAATGTCAGGTCAGGGCGCATCTGCGGGTCGGTGATCGCGGGTTGGGCCGGCACTTCTAGGATGGTCCGGTGACTCCTGCTCCCCCACCGCCGCCCCGGCGCGGCGCACTGGGCCTGTTGTACCTGGCCCTGCGACTGCGCTGCCCGCACTGCGCCAGTGGGCCGGTCTTCGACCGAGCTCGGCAACGCACGAACTGCCCCGAGTGCGGGTATCGCTTCGAGCGCGAATCGGGCTATTTCCTGGGTGCGATGGTGGTGAGCAATGCCGTGATCGGTGTGGTTGCGCTCATCGTCATGTTGGTGCTGATCTTCACCGGGCGATCACCCTTGGTCGCGGTCGGTCTGCCGATCCTCACCGCGCTGGTGGCGATGCCGTTGTTCCTGCCGTTCAGTCGGACCATCTGGATGGCGCTCGATCTGCGCTTCGATCCACCCAACGACGATGATTTCGGCAACGCCGGCGCCGGGACCTCGCGTCCGGCCGGCTCGGGCTGAGATCGTCCCCGGCCCACCGACCGGGGACCTACGGAAGGCTCAAGGCCAACGCGGCGTTGATCAGGCCCAGATGGCTGTACGCCTGCGGGTGGTTGCCGAGCATCGTGTTGGTCGACGGCTCGTACTCCTCCGAGAGCAGCCCGGTCGAGCCCAACAAGCCCCGGTAGCGCTTGAAGAGTGCCTCGGCCTCATCGTGTTGACCGGCCAGTACGTAGGCCTCGATCAGCCACGAGGTGCAGAGTAGGAAGCCGCCCTCATGACCGGGTAGTCCGTCGTCGAGCCGGTAGCGGTAGACGACCGGTCCCACCCGCAGCTCGCGCTCGATGGCCCGGATCGTGCTGGCGAACCGAGGATCATCGGCGGCCAGAAGACCCGAGAGCCCGAGGTGCAGCGCCGCGGCGTCGAGCTCGGTGTCGCCGTAAGCGATCGTGTACGCACCGACCTTTTCGTTCCAGCCGTACTCGACAACGTCATCGGCGATGATCGAGGCCAGCAGCTCCCACCCATCGGGATAGGAACGGCCGGTGAGGCGCCCGATGCGCAGAGCCCGGTTGACCGCCATCCAGCACATCACCTTCGAGTGCACGTGATGGCGCTGAGGCCGACGTTCTTCCCAGATGCCGTGATCGGGTTCGTGCCAGCGGTCCTCCACCGCCTGCACCATGGCGATGACGAGTTGCCACTGCCTTTCCGAAATGGTCATGCCGGCCAACGCCATTTCGTGCACGAGGTCGACGATGGGGCCGAAGACGTCGAGCTGCACCTGCTGCTCGGCCGCGTTGCCGATGCGCACCGGGCGGCTTCCGCGGTAGCCATGCAAATGAGGCAGGGTCGCTTCGGGAATCGGGGCATCGCCGACCAACGGATACACCGGCCGAAGCTGCTCGGGCCCGGGGAGGGCCTCGACCCGTTCGCTCAGCCATTCGAGCAGCGCAACCGCTTCATCGGTGCTCCCGAGCCGGACCAACGCTTGGGCCGACATTGCCGCATCACGGGGCCAGCAGTGGCGGTAGTCCCAGTTGCGAACGCCCCCGACGACCTCGGGCAAGCTGGTGGTTGCGGCCGCGAGGACGGAGCCGGTCGGCTGGTGGCACAGCGCCTTGAGCGTCAGTGCACTGCGGCGCACATCCTTGGGCGCGACCGTGTTCTCGAGATTGAGCCGGTCCACCCACGACCGCCAGTGCACCAAGGTTTGTTTCCGCCGCTCTGATTCGGGGAGCCGCTCGAGGTCGGCATCGGCGCCGTACAGCATCGTGAGCACGAGCGGTTCGCCGGTCAGGGTGACCCGACCGACGGCCCGGAACTCCTGTTCGTCGGTGATGTCCCAGGCGACGCCCGGCGCATGGAGTTCGAGGCGCTGATTACCGCCGAAGACGGTCAGCCAATCCTCGAAGAGTTCGTGGCGCTCGAACGAACGGCCGTAGTCGAAGCGGGGCGCGAAGTCGATCTCGACCTCACCATGGCCTTCGAGAACCCGAATCAGGTTCACCCGACCAGCCGGCTCATCGGGGCGGTCGCCGGAACAATCCAGATAGTCGGTCAGCGTGACGTCGGCCCAACGCGTCCGCAGCACCAGGCTGCGCTCCAGGTAATCCTGAGATATCGGAGCGCCGTTCCCGAGCGGGCTGATTGCGTAGTAGCCGGCCGACCGTCCACCGAGCAGTTCGGCGAACACCGATGGCGAATCCGGAGCCGGTAGGCAGAGCCAGTTGATACGGGCGTCGGGCGCGACGAGGGCGACGGCCCGCTGGTCGGACAGCAACGAGTGTTCGTGGATTGGCGCGATGTTGCCACCGAGAAGCCAGGCCTCGCGAGCCTCACACAGCTGGGCCAAGAACTGCGCGGTCGCCGTCGTGTCGGCCAGTCGCTCGGTTGCGGCCGTTTCACCGGCGCCCACCTTGATGCCCAGATCCGGCCCCTGCAGCGTGACGAACGCGTCTTCATCGGTGACATCGTCGCCCAGGAACACGACCGCCTCGGCTGCGACCATCGCCCGCACCCGGTCGAGCGCGGTGCCCTTGCTCGTCGCCACCACGGTGAGTTCGATGACGTCCTTGCCGAGCTTGACCTGGACGCCAGGGCGTGACCCGGGACCGTCCAAGATCTGCTGCACGGCCGCTTCACCGGCCTCGGCCGGTGCGTTCCGGTAGTGGAATGCAATGCTGGCCGGTTTGGCCTCGGTCATGAAGCCGTCCGTCGTGGCGGCCAGAGCAGCGAGCTCGGAGGAAATGACATTGCGCAACTCGAGTTGATCTGCGGTCAAGGCGGAGGCGAAGCCGGCATCGAATTCGGAGCCATGACTTCCGACCAAGTGGATCTCGGCCGGCAGTCGAGACAGCGTGGCCAAATCGCGCAACGACCGACCCGAGATCACCGCGACATGGGTATCGGGCATCGTGGCGAGATGGCGAAGGGCGGCAACCGACTCGCGATGCGGAACGGCGGCCGCCGGGTCGTCGACCAGCGGCGCGAGCGTGCCGTCGTAGTCGCTGGCCACCAGGAGGATCGGCGTTCGCGCGATCTCGGAGATTCGGGCGGCGATTTGGGCCGGGGCCATGAAGGCCGGTTGATCGTTCACTGTGCGGTGAGATTCTCGAGAAAGGTGCGGGCCCACAACTGGGCATCGTTCTTGCGGACCGACTGACGGAGCGGATGCATCCGTTCCGCCTGTTCGTCCTTGTTCAGATTGACGGCGAGAAGAATGGCCCGCTTGAGACCATCGATGTCGTGCGGGTTCACCAGAATTGCCTCCTTCAGGACCTGCGCAGCACCGGCGAACTCGCTCAGGACCAGCACGCCGGTGTCGTCCGCCCGGCAGGCGACATACTCCTTGGCCACCAGGTTCATGCCGTCGCGAAACGGGGTGACCAACATGACATCCGCCGCGAGATACATCGCCACCAGCTCGTCGGCCCCCTGGCCCTGGTGCAGGTAGTGCACGGCCGGCCGGCCCACCGTGGCGAAGTTGCCGTTGATGTCACCGACCAGACGTTCGATCTCGGCCCGTATCTCGGCGTAGTGATGCACGTTCGAGCGGCTCGGCTCGGCGATCTGCATCATGACCGTTTCCTCCGGGTCGAGGCGCTGCTCTCGAAGCAGTTCGAGATACGCCCGGAGGCGGACCTCGATGCCCTTGGTGTAGTCGAGCCGGTCGACACCGAGCAGAAGGTGTTTCGGATTGCCCAATGCCTCGCGCAGGTCGGCCGCCCGGGCAATGGCGGTGGGATGCTCGGCCCGGTCCGTGATTCGCCGGTGATCGATACCGATCGGGAACCCCCGGGCGCCGATGGAGCGGCCCTGGTACTGCAGGTTCGTGCCCTCCGCGGTCGCATCGGTGAGCTGCAC
>JABDJW010000002.1 GCA_013002375.1 Acidimicrobiales bacterium
ACGTTGGCCTGGCCCAGATCGACGACCTCGCCATCGCTGGTCGACACGCGGATTGCGGTGCGACCACGCGCCACCACGACGTCGACGCCGACTCCGACCACGGTCGGGGTTCCGTTGAAGTTGGATCCCGTGTCGGCGAGCTGCACCACGGTGACCGCCCCCGAGCCGAGGTCGACGATCACGATCGCCTCCTCGGTGTGCGCCACGAGTGTTGTGCCCTCCCCCTCCCGGAAGGACTCGAACCGCTCCGGCATCTCCTCTTGGCCGAGGAGTACCGGGGCGCCGGTGCTCGGGACCGCCGGGTCCTCGGTGCCGCTCCTCGCTCCCGCGGCGGAATCCAGTGGCGCCGCGACAGAATCCGCCGGTGCCGACGTCGAACTCGATGCCCTGTCGTCGGGCGAAGCCGCCTCGTTCTCCCCCGCATCGTCGCCGCCCGAGGCCACGAAGTAGATCACCAGACCCACCAGGGCCACCGCGACGACGACCAACAGCCGGTTGGCCCGGGGGCGGGTGTCGATGGTGCCGGTGGTCGACACGTCGGCGAGCAGCGCTTCGGGGGTCGGGTCGAACGTCGGTGTTGCTCGCTCCGGCGATTCGGCCGATGGGGCGACCGCAGCGCCGCAGGTCGAACAGAAGGCCGCGCCGGCGCCATGGGTCGCCTCACAGGCCCAGCAGCGCGTCGTCACCCTCCCACGCTAGCCAGCCACCAGCAATCCTGTCGCCGGGCCAGCCGTCACCGGAGCTGCTGGTGCGCCCAGTGGCGCACGTCGGGTTTCAACACCTTGCCCGATGCATTGGTGGGCAGGTCGTCGCGAAACAGCACGTGGCGAGGCTTCTTGAAACCGGCCAGGCGGTCCCGGCAATGCTGCACGATCTCGGCCGGCGAGACGTCCGCCTCTCCCCCGCGGCCCGGCCGGCGAACGATCACCGCGCAGATCGCCTCGCCCCACTCCGGATCCGGCACCGCGACCACCGCGGCCTCGGCGACGCCGGGATGGTCGAACAGCACCTGCTCGACCTCGCGCGACGAGACGTTCTCGCCACCCGTGACGATGATGTCCTTCAGCCGATCGACGACGTAGAGGTAGCCCTCCTCGTCGACGCGGCCCATGTCGCCGGTGCGAAGCCAGCCCTCGACCAACGCGGCGGCGGTCGCATCCGGGCGATTCCAGTACGCCGAAAGAAGTTGCCTCGAGCGGATCGCGATCTCGCCGACCGTTCCGGGGGCGACATCGACCAAGGTGGTCTGCTTCCCGGCGTCGACGATGCGAAGCGATACCCCGGGCGCCGGGCGGCCGGCGGCCTGCAGCAACTCCGGCCGATCGGCGAGCCCCCGGCGGTGATCGTCGGGGGTCAAAAACACCGCGTTGCCGGACAGCTCCGTCATGCCGTACCCCTGGGCCAGTCCGGCGTCGGTCTCGGTCAAGAACCGCCGCAACAGCGCCTCCGGCGGACCCGACGCCCCGTACCCCACCACCCGAACCGAGGCCATGGCCACGCGGCTGAAGTCCGGGTGATCCAGCAACATGGCCATCATGGTCGGCGCCAAGGACATGGTGGTGACGCGGTGCGCCGGCACCAGCCGCAACACTTCGGCGGCGTCGAACCGCTCGAGCAACACGACCGGACGACCGTGGGCATGTTGCACCAGCACGTTGTAAGCCGCGACGTGACACAGCGGGAACGGAAAGAGGTAGACGTCCTCGGGCTCGACCGGGCGACCGGCCGCCGTGACCTCGACCGCCGCGCCGAGCGAGGCGTGAGTGAGCATCGCCCCCTTGGCCGGACCGGTCGTGCCCGAGGTGTAGATCAACCAGGCGGTGTCGGTGTCCCCTCCGCCGGCCGGAGCCGCCGCTTCATCGATCGGCGCCATCGCATCGAGCCAGCCGGGCGCGAACCGGGCGACGGTCTGCACGCCGGGCGGCAGCACCGGTTCGAGATCGTCGACGAACGGCGCGTCGCCGAGCACCATCGCGGCACCGCAATCGGCGACCACCGCAGCCATCTCGGCCGGCGTCAACCGCTGGTTGAGCAAGGTGAGGATCCGACCGGCCCGAGGCACCCCGTACAAGGCGGCCACGTAGTCGACGCTGTTGTGCCCGACGATGGCGACCCGGTCGCCCGGCTCGGTCGCTTCCAGCACGAGCGCCGCCAGGCGATCGGCCCGTTCGGCGAGTTCGCCGAAGCTGAGGGTCTGCGAGCCGAAGATCAGCGCCGGCGCATCGCCCGACGCTGATCGCAGGTACTCGTGAATCAGGTTCCGGTCCATTTCGGCTCGCGCTTCTCGGCGAACGCGGTGGGCCCTTCCTTGGCATCGTTCGACGTGAAGACCTTGCCCTGCAGCGGTCCCTGGATCGCCCAGAACTCCTCCTCGGTCGCTCCGACCGTCGCCCGCACCAACTGCTTGGACGCGGCGACGGCCAACGGTGCGTTCTGGGCCACCGTCTCGGCCAAGCCCATCGCCACGTCGACCGCCTCGCCGGTCTCGGAGAGCCGGGCGATCAGACCGATGTCCAGTGCTTCCTCGGCCAGGATCGGTTCGCCGGTGATCGCCATCTCCATCGCCTTCGAATACCCCACCCGAGACGGCAGGCGCAGCAGACCGCCGCCGGCGGCAAACAGCCCGCGCTTCACCTCGGGAATGCCGATCTTCACGCCTTTGGCCGCTACCAACAGATCGCAGCTCAGGGCGAGCTCGAGCCCGCCGGCCAGGGCGAAGCCTTCGATGGCCCCGATCAGCGGTTTCTCGGCCCCGTTCTGAATGAACATGAACATGGCGCCGATGTCCTCGCCTCGCGAAAAGGCCTTGAGATCCATGCCGGCCGAGAAGCCGCGGCCGGCACCGGTGAGTACCCCCGCGGTCAGCCCATCGTCGCTATTGAGTTCCTCGACCGCCGCCCACAACCCGTTGGCCAGGTCGGCGTTGATCGCATTCATGGCGTCGGGTCGGTTCAGCGTGATCAGCAGAACCCGCCCGCGGCGTTCGGTCAGGACCGGGCTTTCTTGGTTGACTTCGTCGCTCATCGGTCCTACTTCGGGGGCATCCGAATGCCGCCATCCATGCGGATGGTCTCGGCGTTCAGGTAGGGGTTGGTGATGCACTCCATGACGGTGAAGGCCAGTTCCTCGCCGCTGCCGAGGCGCTTGGGGAACAACACCGACTGGCCGAGATTCGCCTTGAACGCTTCGCTGGCCTCGCCCTCGCCGTAGATCGGGGTGTCGATGAGACCAGGGGCGATCGTGTTCACCCGCACGCCGACGGCGGCCAGGTCGCGGGCGATCGGCAGGGTCATGCCGACCACGCCGCCCTTGGATGCCGAGTACGCGCACTGTCCGATCTGGCCGTCGAACGCGGCCACCGAGGCCATGTTGACGATGGCCCCTCGGGTGCCATCCTCATCGACCGGATCGGTCTTGGCCATCGCCGCCGCGGCCTGGGCCAACATGTTGAACGAGCCGATCAGGTTCACCTTGATCACGAACTCGAACGTCGACAGGTCGAATGGTTCGCCGGCCCGGTTGACGGTGCGGCCCGCGCTGCCGATACCGGCCGAGTTGACCAACGCCCGGAGCGGGCCCATCTCCGACGCAGCCGCGACGCACGCTTGGGCGTCCTCGACGCTCGACACATCACACTTCACGAACAGGCCACCGATCTCGCTGGCGACGGCCTGCCCTTTCTCCTCGTTCAGGTCGGCGACGACGACGCGCGACCCGGCGGCGGCCAACTGCCGGGCGCTGGCTTCGCCGATACCGGAAGCTCCTCCGGTAACGATGGCGGAGCTGCCTTCCAAGTTCATTCGGGGCATGGGGAACCAATCCTCTCAATCATGGTTGGGGGTGAAGGGCCTCGGCCGAGCGCGCCTGCAGATTCTTCCGCAGGCGCACCAAAACGTCGGCCAACATCTGGCGTTCTCGGCGATCGATGCCGGCCCGGAGCTGGGCCCGCAGTTCGGCGTCGATCGCTTGGATCTGGGCATGGAGATTCCGTCCGGACTCGGTGGCCGCGACCAACCACACCCGTCGGTCCTCGGCGTCGGCTTGGCGCACGAGGAGTTTTCGGGCTTCGAGCCGATCGACATGGGTGCCGGTGGCGGCCCGACCCAAGCCGAGCCGTTCGGCCAGGTCGGTCTGGGTCAGCGGCCCGTGTTCGGCCACGTAGGCCAGGGTGCTGGCCGAGTTCAGGGTGAGGTCGAGCGGGGCCAAATCGAGGTCGTAGGCGGCGCGGATGTCGCGCGCCGCGCTGATCAGGGTCGACTCGACCCGCAGCCACGGCGGTGCGTCCAGTTCATGCGATGCACTCGAGCCGCTCATAACCGTACGGGAGCATACAGTTCGCACCCATACCGCCGAAATCGTCGGGGATCTGGCGAGGATGCGGTGCTGAGCGCGCACCAAATCCTCGCCAGAACCCAGTGATAAGAAGGGGGGTATGGAGACTCGACGTTTGGGCCGCACCGGCCACGAATCCACGGTGGCGATCTTGGGTGGTGCCATGTTCGCCCGCACCGATCCCGCCACAACCGAAGCCGCGTTCAACCTGGCGCTCGACCGCGGCGTCAACCATCTCGACATCGCACCGAGCTACGG
>JABDJW010000004.1 GCA_013002375.1 Acidimicrobiales bacterium
CGATGTCGCCCCACGAGGAGTGCGCGGTCGAGGAAGCGGTCCAGCTCATCGAGCAACACGGCGGCGAGTCCACGGTGTTGACCCTCGGTCCCGCTGAAGCCGAGGAACAGCTGCGCTACTCGGCCAGCATCGGCATCAACCACGCGGTGTTGCTGGACAACGGCGGCGAGGACTGGGATCCGCAACGCACCGCCGCCGCGATCGCCGCGGCGATCGAAGAACTCGAAGCCGGCGACCCGTTCGACCTGATCCTGTTCGGCAACGAATCGGCCGACAGCGGCGGCTTCCAGGTCGGCGTGCGAGTCGCCCACAAACTCGGCCGCCCGATGGTCAACGGCATCAAGGACATCGAGCTGGGCTCCGACGACGCTGCCGGCAATGCGATCACGGCTCGGCGCGAGGTCGATGCCGGCTTCGAGGTGTACTCGGTGCCCCGCCCCGCCGTGTTGGGCGTGAAGGAGGGGCTGAACCTGCCCCGCTACCCCACCATGAAGGGCCGCTTGGCCTCCAAGAAGGTCGAGGTCGGCGCCATTGCACCGGTCGGCGAAGCCGGCGGGCAGGCCAAGGTGAAGCTGCTGCGCCCCGAGGAGAGGGTCTCCGAGACCGTGATCTTGGGCCAAGACGAATCGGCGGCCGCTGCCGTGGTGGATCTCCTTGACGAGTTGGGGGTGCTCTAGATGTTGCTCGTCGTGCTCGAATCCGACCAGGGCAACTTGGCGCCGGCCTCACTCGAGGCGCTGACGTTCGGTCGCTCGTTGGCCGAAGCGTCGGGGCTCGAAAGCCACGCGCTGTTGCTCGGGCCCGAAGCCGGAATCGCCGCCGCCGCCGGCGCGCACGGTGCCGACGCCGTGCATGTGGCCGACCACGCGCTGCTCGACGACTACGGACCCGAACTGTTCGGCGCGGCGGTGGCCGGCGCCATCGGCCAGCTCTCCCCCGCCATCGTGGTCGCCTGCGGTACCGACCGCGGCAACGAGGTCATGGCCCAGGCGGCCGCCCGCCTCGACCTACCCTTCGTGGCCAACTGCACCGAGGTCGACGCCGGCGCGGCCGAGATGACCCGGAGCCAGTGGGGCGGCTCCTTGCTCGAACGCTCGACGCTGGCCGCCGACACCAAGCTGCTGACCGTGGCCCATCACGCGGTGGAAGCCGTCGAAGCCCCCGCGGCCGGCACCGTCTCGCCGATCGCCGTCGAAGTCGACGAGGCGCTGGCCCGCTCCAAGATCGTCGATCGCGTCGTCCTGTCGTCGGGCGTCACCTTGTCGACCGCGCCGGTCGTCGTCGGCGGTGGCCGTGGCGTTGGTTCGGCCGAGGCCTACGCCCCGCTCGAAGAGCTGGCCGATCTGCTCGGCGGCAAGGTCGGCTGTTCGCGGGCGGTCACCAACAACGGGTGGCGGCCCCACAGCGATCAGGTCGGCCAGACCGGCACCCGCATCGCGCCCGAGATCTACATCGCGTGCGGCATCAGCGGCGCCATCCAACACTGGGTGGGGGCCAAAGCCAGCAAGCACATCCTGGCCATCAACACCGACGCTGAAGCCAACATGGTGACCAAGGCCAACCACGCGGTGATCGCCGACCTCCACACGATGGTTCCCGCGATCGTCGACGAGGTCAAACGCCGCCGCGCCTGACCAACTCCCCGAACTGGTTGGAAAAACCGACACCAACGCGTCGAATCTCCAACCAGTTCAGCCATCTGGTTCTGATGGTTTTCACCCTTCCGGCGTCGACGGTCGTCGCAACCACAGCCGGGGCGATGGGCGGGGTCATCGATGCCGGCAACTGTGCCGGGCTCACGTGGACCCATGCCGGCACGATGGGCGATGACGACATCTGGGGCACGAACGGCCCCGACGTGAGCGTGACCTACGCGGGCGACGACACCATCCACGGAGGGGACGGCCGAGCCGTCGGCCGGTGTCTCGCCGTCGGCCCGAATGACCGGGCCCGACGTGGCAGTATGACACCGACATGCGGGAACGAGATCTTGAATGAGGGCCGATCGGCTCGATCGCATCGCCGCGGCGGAGCAGGATCACTTCTGGTTCGAAGCCCGACGCAATGTGGTCATCGATGAGGTGACGAGGCGCCGGCCCGACCACCGGAACGTGCGAATGCTGGACGTCGGCTGCGGCACTGGGTCGATGCTCGACGCGATCGGAGCCAATGCGAGCAGCGTCGGGCTCGATCCACTGGGCCATCACCTTCCGCAACGAGCCCGCGGCCCCCGCTTCGGACGAGCCCGCACCGAGGCACTGCCGGTCCGATCCGAAACGATCGACCTGATTCTGGCGCTCGATGTGCTCGAGCATGTCGACGACCGTCTTGCGATTCGAGAGTTCACACGGTGCCTGAAACCGGGCGGCGTGTTCATCGGCACCGTCCCTGCCGGGCCCCGACTCTGGAGCTACCGCGACGACGACGCCGGCCACCTTCGCCGATATCGACGGGTCGACCTGCGGGCAACGGTGTCCAGCGGTGGCTTGATCGTCGAGCAGTGCCGGGCCTTCCAGGGGGTCCTCATGCCACTCCTG
>JABDJW010000047.1 GCA_013002375.1 Acidimicrobiales bacterium
AGGCTGTGCAGTGCGGTGCGCAGCCGGCGGTTCGGTTCGGCATCGCCGGCCAGGGCTTCGAGCTTGGGACGACGGCTGGCCACCAGCGCGAACTCGACCGCCACGAAGAAGGCGTTGAGCAGGAGCATGGCCACCGACGCCACGAGAGCCCAGGCGGTCATGGCCGACCCCCGATTTTTCCGACCCGATCGGCCGGCGCCACCACTCGGGCGGTGACGATGCGAAGCCGGTTCATCGCTACGACCTCGATACGCCAGTCGTCGTGGACGACGATCTCGCCGGGATCGGGGATGTGACCCAACTCGTTCAACAGGAACCCGGCCAGGGTTTCGTAGTCACCCTCGGGCATCTCGAAGCCGGTCGCGTCCCGCACTTCATCGGCGTGCAGTCCGGCCGAGATCACGTAACTGCCCCGCTGCTCCACCCGGGTCGTGGCCGCCGCGGCCGAGCCGTCGTATTCGTCGTCGATCTCACCGACGATTTCCTCGAGGAGATCCTCCAGCGTGATGATGCCCGCGGTTCCGCCGTGCTCGTCCACCACGATCGCCAGATGATCACGGTTGTCGCGCAGATCGGCGAAGAGAAGCTCGAGTTCGCGCGCCTCGGGCACCGCCAAGACCGGCGCCATCAGTTGATGCACCGGGGCTGACCCGCGCTGATCGACCGGCAACGAGTACAGGGATTTCACGTGGACGACGCCCCGTACGTCGTCCAGATCGTCTCCGATCACCGGAAAGCGCGAGAAACCGGTCTGGATCGAGAGTTCGACCAACTCCGCAGCGGTCGCCTCGGTACCCAGAGCCCTGATTTCGACACGAGGCACCAGCGCCTCGGCCGCATCCTTTTCGCTGAACCGAATCGACCGGGTGAGCAGGTCGACCTCCTCGGGGTCGAGCGTGCCCTCGGTGCCCGAACTCTCGATCATGATGGCCAGCTCAGCCAGATCGTGCGTGACGTCGAGTTCCTCCTTGGGCTCGACCCCGAACCGCTGCACGATCCAGTTCGCCGCGCCGTTCAGCAACAACACGATCGGCTTCACCAGCAGTCCCCACACCGACATGGGACGGGCCAACGCGTACAGCGTTCCCGCCGGCTTGGCCAGGGCCACGTATTTCGGGACCTGTTCGCCCACGACCATCAAGAACGTGGTGGCGAGCAGCAAGGCCAGGACCAACGACGCTCCGGCCGCCGCATCCTCGCTCATGAACCGTTCGAGAAGGGGCTCGACGATGCCACCCACCGCCGGTCGTGACACGAACCCGAGCAGCAACGAGGCCACCGTGATGCCGAATTGGGCACTCGAGAGGTGGAAGGACGTGCGCCGGAACAAACCCACCGCAGTACCGGCCCGACGATCGCCCTCGTCGGCCGCTTTGCTCACTCGCGTGCGGTCGCTCGCGACCAGACCGAACTCGGCGGCCACGAACAGCGCGTTGACGACCACGATGACCAAGAACGCGACCACGAGCACTGGACGAGCCTACCGACCACGCTGCAGTGGTGACGGATGCCACCACGGGCGAATAGTTCGAAGATCGAAGTATTCGATACGTTAAGGACTGATGCAACCCGCTACGACACCCGAAGGCGAGACCTGCGCTCCCTCGCCGGGGGCCGTCTCTCCCTCGCCGGGGGCCGGGCGCGTGGTTGCCCGGCTCGCCCGCCAGGTCGACCAGGTGCTCGGCGGCATCGGCTTGACCTCGCGCCAATACCGACTGCTTGCCTTTCTCAGCGAGGCCGATCACGCCGCATCCCGACTGGCCGACCTCCTCGCAGTGAGCAACTCCTCGATCACCGCACTGGTGGACGGTTTGGTGAGCCGGGGTCTGGTGGAACGTCGTGACGTCCCGACCGACCGCCGCAAAGTGCATCACTGCATCACCACCGAGGGCCGAAAGACCCTTCGAACCGCCGACGACGCGCTGGACGAATTCTTCGGTGAGCTGCGGTCCGAACTCCAACCGGCCGACCAGGCCGCGGCCGACGCCGGCCTCGCACGCTGGGGCCAGGCCCTCGACCGTCGGCGCGGCAAGGATGGATCGAAGGACAAGCAGGCGGAGCGCTCGCGCCGATGACCGATCAGCTCACGCCGCAGGAGATGAACGCGGCCTCCACGAGCACCGCTCCAACAGATCACCGCCGACCCGCTGATTTCGAGCCGGTGGGCGTCGAACCCCACTATCCGCCACCGAGCGGTGCGATCGATCCCGATCAGAGCTTGGGTTGGGTCCGCCGGATGTATCCGGTCCTGAGAGCCCACCGAACCGGCGCCATCGTTGCCGCGGTGGCCGGCCTGTTCAGCGTGTTGGCCAACAACCTGGTGCCGCTGACGATCAAGGACGCCATCGACGAAGCACTCGACGCACGCACCGCCGGACTCAACGGTTTCGTGGTGTGGCTCTGCATCCTCGGCATCGTGTTGTTCGTCTCCCGGCTCACCTACCGTTATCTGCTGTTCCGCACCGCGTACAGCATCGAAACCGACCTTCGGAATCAGATCTACAACCACCTCACCCGGCTGTCGTTCTCGTACTACGACCGCACGCCATCGGGCGAGGTCATCTCGCGCGCCAACTCCGACATCCGCTCGATCCAACTGCTGATGGCGTTCGGTCCGCTGACCGTCTTGATGCTGGTGAGCTTCGTCATGGCCTTCTCACTGATGCTCACGCTGCACGTCGGCCTCACCCTGCTGACGGTGGCCACGATGCCCTTCGTCTTTCTCACCGCCCAACACCTGCGCGGTCAGCTCTATCCGCTGATGTGGCTGACCCAGGCCCGCACCGCCGAGCTGGCCACCGTGGTCGACGAGAACATCAACGGCACGCGGGTGGTCAAGTCGTTTGCCGCCGAGCAGACCGAACTCACCAAGTTGGCTCGCAGTGCGCAGCGCTTGCGGTGGTCATCGGTCGCGACCATGGACACCAGGGCCCGCCACAACCCCATCATCGAAGCCCTGCCTCGCATCGCCTTGGCGCTCGTGCTGCTCTATGGCGGTCTCTTGGCCATCGACGGCGACATCACCGTGGGTACGATCGTCGCCTTCAGCACCTACGTCGTGATCATCTCCACGCCGTTCCGTATGGTCGGCTTCGTCCTGGTCCAAGCCCAACGAGCGGCCGCGTCGGCGGAACGCATCTACGAGATCTTCGACACCGAGCCCGACATCGTCGATGCCCCCGATGCCGTGCACCTGTCCGAAGTGCGTGGCGCGGTCTCGTTCGAGAACGTGCGTTTCACCTACCCGGCGGCCGATGCCACCGGGCAGCGGCCCGAGGTGCTGCACGACTTCAGTCTCGACATCGAGCCGGGTGAAACGGTGGCCATCGTCGGCCGGACCGGCAGCGGCAAGAGCACCGTCGTGCGCTTGCTCCCCCGCTTCTACGACGTCGACGCTGGTGCTGTCCGGATCGATGGCCACGACGTCCGCGACCTCACCCTCACCAGCGTGCGCCACCACGTCGGCATGGTGCTCGACGAGCCGTTCCTGTTCTCGACCTCGGTCCGCGACAACATCGCATTCGGGCGACCGAACGCCTCCGATGCCGAGGTCGTCGCGGCCGCCAAAGCCGCCCAGGCGCACGACTTCATCAGCGAGCTGACCGAGGGCTACGACACCGTGGTGGGCGAACGGGGCTACACGCTCTCGGGCGGACAGCGACAGCGCATCGCCCTGGCCCGCACGTTGCTCGAGAACCCAACGGTGCTCGTACTCGATGACGCGACCTCGGCCATCGATGTGCAGGTCGAGGAGAAGATCCATCAGGCCCTCCGCGCCCTCACCGAGCACCGCACCACGTTGATCATCGCCCATCGACTGTCCACAATCGCCTTGGCCGACCGGGTCGTGTTGCTCGCCGATGGCCGGGTGGTCGCGAGCGGCACCCACGCCGAGCTGTTGGCCACCGAGCCCCGCTACGCCGCGGTGCTGGCCACTACCGACGACGCGGAACCGACCGAGGAGGGTGCGCAGTAATGGCGATGGGAATGGGCGGAGGCGGCGGCGGGTTCATGGCCGGCCCCTCCTCGGCTCAAGCCAATGCATCGGCTGGGCTTCCCCACGCCGGAGTACCCGGGCACCTGCGCGACCAGATCGAAAAGGTCACGAGCCACGAGCCCGACCACCCCGAACCCGCCGTCGTCTTCCGCCACCACGAGAAGCACGGCGGCGACACGGTCGATCGGTTCACGCTCCGCCGCTTCCTGCGACCCCATGCGGTCGGACTCCTCGGCGCGCTGCTGCTCGTCGCGCTCGAGGCCGGGCTGGTGAACCTCGGGCCGGTGCTCACCCGCATCGCCATCGACGACGGTATCGCCCAACAGGACCGCTCGGTCTTGGTGCGCACGGCGCTGATCTTCGTCGCGTCGGTGGTCGTGGCCGCGCTGGTCGGCTACCTGCGGACCGCGTACACCGGACGCCTCGGCGAGCGGCTGATGTACGACCTCCGGCTGCGGGTCTTCGCCCACTTCCAGCGCCAGTCCCTCGCCTTCTTCACCAGCGAGAAGAGCGGGGTTCTGATGACCCGCATGACCAGCGACATCGAAGCCCTCTCGGTGCTGTTCCAGGAAGGGCTGGTGCAGTTCGCGGTGCAAGCGATGACGCTGGTCGCGATCGTCGCCTGGATGGCGCTGTACTTCGATGCCGGCCTCACGATCATCCTGTTGATCCTCGCCGTACCCATCACGGTCTTCAATGCCTTGATCTTCCGCCGGGCCGCGGCCAAGGGCTATCTGCTCGTGCGGGACCGGATCGCCAACATCTTGGCCGACCTGGCCGAGAGCCTGGCCGGCATTCGCATCATCGCCGCCCACAACCGGCGCGCCCACAATGTGATCAACCACCGCAACGTCGTCGGCGAACACAAGGACGCCAACCTCTACATGGCCCGGGCCCAGTCCTTGTACTCGAGCGGTTCGGAAGGCCTGGCCATCATCATCCAGGCCTTGGTCGTGTTGATCGGCGGGCGGATGGTGCTGCGGGGCGAACTCAGCATCGGCGAACTCACCGGCTTCGTACTGTTCCTCAACCGGTTCTTCGCCCCGATCCAGACCCTGATCCAACTGTTCAACCAGTACCAGCAAGGCTCCGCCGCGGTGCAGAAGTTGGCCGACCTCTTGGCCCGGCCCCCCGAGGTTCCCGAGGCCCCGGATGCCACCGCGCTGCCGGCGATCGACGGCGAGATCGAACTCCGCGGCGTCACCTTCGGGTACGACCCCGCCGATCCGGTGCTGCGCGATCTGAACCTGCGCATCGAGCCGGGCGAGGTGCTCTCGATCGTCGGCCCGACCGGTGCGGGCAAGTCGACGGTGGCCAAGCTCATCAGCCGGTTCTACGACCCATCCGAGGGTCAGGTGCTGATCGATGGCGTGGACCTTCGAACCGTGACCTTCGAGTCGCTGCGTCGCCAACTGGGCGTCGTGCCTCAGGAACCGTTCCTCTTCAACGGCACCATCGGCTCGAACGTCCACTTCGCCCGCCCCGATGCCACCGAAGCCGAGATCACCGAAGCGGTCGAGGCGGTCGGACTCGGGCCGGTGATCGACGCGCTGCCCAACGGGCTCGACACACCGGTGCAGGAGCGGGGCGCCTCGCTGTCCGCCGGTGAGCGTCAGCTCCTGGCCCTCGCCCGGGCCTTTCTGGCCCGACCCCGCGTCTTGATCCTCGATGAAGCGACGTCGAATCTCGATCTGGCTTCGGAATCGACCATCGAGCGAGCCCTCGACGTCGTCCTCGAGGGTCGCACCGCGGTGATCATCGCCCATCGGCTCGCCACCGCGATGCGGGCCGACCGCATCGCGATCATCGACGAAGGCCGGCTGATCGAGTTCGGCACCCACGACGAGCTCGTCGCGCTCGGTGGCCATTACAGCACCATGCACGAGGCCTGGATGGCCCACGTCGGCAACAGCTCATAGCCTGGCTCGATGAGCCGGAACCGACTCGTCGGGCTGCTCGCCGGCGCCGGGGTACGCTCGGCAATCCATGCCCGACGCCGCGCCCCTGCTCGCGCTCACCGACATTCACAAGCGCTACGGCGCCACCAACGCGCTCGCCGGTGTCAGCCTCACCGTGCGCGACGGCGAGCGTTGGCTCGTGCTCGGCCGCAATGGTTCGGGCAAGTCGACGCTGGTCGCCATCGCCGCGCTCTACGAGCACCCGAGCGAGGGCGAGGTCATCGTCCTGGGCGAGCGCCTCGGCCAGACCGACGTCCGACAACTGCGTCGCCGAGTCGGGCTTTCCAGCCCCGCGCTGGTCGATCAACTCCGCCCGGACCTGTCGGTGTCCGACATCGTGGTGACCGCGAAGTTCGCCGCACTGGAACCGTGGTGGCACACCTACGACGACGCCGACCGGGCGCGCGTCGACGAACTCCTCGAGCTGGTCGGTTGCCCGGGTTTCGGTGAACGGACCTTTGCCACGCTGTCGTCCGGCGAGAAGCAGCGGGTGCAGCTCGCCCGTTCCCTGATGGCCCAGCCCGCCGTTCTCCTGCTCGACGAACCCACCGCCACGCTCGATCTCGCCGGCCGGGAGGAACTGGTCGGCGCGCTGACCAGCGTGGCCTCGGCGGCCAGCGCGCCGGCCACCGTGTAGGTCACCCACCACGTCGAGGAAATCCCCGACGGCATCACCCACGCGCTCCTCCTCCGGGACGGCGTGGCCCTCAGTCAAGGTCCTCTCGGCGACGTCCTGACCGCCGAGGCGCTGTCGGAGACCTTCGGGCTGCGCCTCAAGCTGGCTCGGCGCGATGGTCGCTGGACGGCCTGGGCCCCTCGGGCTGAATAGCCAGCACGACGCCGGCCTCGACCCGAACGGTGGCCCGCGACCCGGTGAGTTCGTTGGAGACACCTCGACCGGCCCATGGGGCCAGCTCGTCTCCTGCCAACCCGAAGCGAAGTCCGCGCGTATGCACGCGCGCGGGACCGCCGACCGGCAGCAGCGAGACCAGGTCGCCGGCTCGCCCCAATAGCTCGCGCTCACCTCGGACGACGGTGACGGTGGCCGCCCCGACGAACGCGGTGATCTGGATGTCGGCCCACCGCGGTTGGGTCAGCACCATGAGGCTGGCCACCGCCATGTCGAGGCGACCGCCGTCGCCGGCCAACACGACGATCGTGGACGCGTGCCGTTCGAGCGCCGCGGTCAGCGCCAGCTCGAGATCGAGCTCGTCTTTGTCACGCGGCGCTCGTTGGACCTCGATCTCGAGCCGCTCGGCCCAGGCCAGCGCCCGATCCGATACCGAATCGAGGTCGCCCACCACCAAGGTCGGCCGGGCCCCGGCGGCCAGTGCGTGATCGAGCCCCGAATCGGCACAGATCAGCGGCGCTCGGTCGGGCTTGTGGGCGAACCAGCCGAGCTCGGGGCGAGGCCCGCCACTGGCGATCCAGATCTCAGCCACGGCGCAACAATCCGGAGGAATCTGGATTATCATCCGCAGGACGCATGGCCCGACGTTAGGGCGTCTCGCACCGCACTGCAGGTACCGGTTGTGCACCGGCCAG
>JABDJW010000067.1 GCA_013002375.1 Acidimicrobiales bacterium
CAATAGCAGCCCGCGCCGGATCCGGCCCCACCGCATTTGGCCCGCCACCGCATTCGGGTGCGCAGCTGCCAGACTGACGCGGTGTCGCCCTTCTCATCGCCTTCCGTCCCTCGCGCCCGAGCTCAGGGGGCGCGAGTTCCCCGCGCCCTCGGTGTCGCCCTCGCCGTCATTGCGCTGGCCGCGGCCTGCGCGAGCGACGATGCCGGCTCGGCCGGCACCACGGCTGCCGTCGGGCAGGTCGAGCTCACGCCCGACACCGGCGGGCTGACCGAGTTCGAGAACCCGGAGCCGTCCGACGTCGCGGTCACGATCGACGGTCGGGATTTCACCTTCGCCGAAGTATCCGAAATCAACCCGGACTATGCCTTTGGTTCGGCCCGAGCGACCTTCGAACTCGATTTCTTCGTCCGCCAGCAGCTCATCGGTGGGTTGCTGGACGAATACGACCGGCGCGAGTTCACCCCGGCCGACGAGGAACTTCGGGCGCAGTTGCAGGTGGCCGGCATCATGGGTGAGGACGCGGCCGAGAACGATCAACTCACCGACGAGATCCGGCTGGCCTTCACACTGGCCGGGGTCGAACCGATGAATGTCGACCAGGCCCGGGCTCGATACGACGCCGATCCGGCCGCATTCAGCCTGACCTGCACCAGCCACATCCTGCACGACACCGAAGCCGATGCGCTGGAGACTATGGATCTGCTCGACGCGGGTGGTGAGTTCGGCCAACTGGCTGCCGAGCGGTCGACCGGGCCGTCGGCGCCGCGGGGCGGCGATCTGGGCTGCAACCCGCCGGGAACCATGGTCGCCGAATTCGCCGCCGCGGAGGACAGCGCCGAGATCGGCGCCTTCGTCGGTCCGGTGCAGACCAGTTTTGGGTTCCACGTGCTGGTCGTCACCGAGCGCCAGCTCACCCCGTTCGAAGAAAGTGTCGCCGATATCCAACAGCAACAGCTCCAGGCTGACTTCGAGCCGGCCGTGACCGCGTTGTTCGCGGAGTTGGCCGACCACACGGTGGAGATCGATCCGCGGGCCGGTGTGTGGTCGGCGACCGCATTCCAGGTGCTGCCGCCGGGCACGCCGGCCGAAGACCCGTTTGCCACGCTGCCGACACCAACGTCGGTCGGCGGATAACACCGGCTCGACGTCACCGGCGCGGGCAGCCGATATCGTGGTCGGCGGAACAAACAACTCGGGGAGCCCACGGGCTGAGAGGACGAGCATCGCTCGTCGACCCGCACACCTGATCTGGGTAATGCCAGCGGAGGAAAGCCATGGTTCTACGATTCGGATTTCTACGATTCCGGTTTCTACGATTCGTTCGACTCGAGCGGCGGCTGCTCGCCCCGATCGTCGCGCTGGTGCTGGTGGCCGCAGCGTGCGGCAGCCAGGATGAAGCCCAGGATGAAGTGTCGCGCGACGCATGCACCGACCCGGTCCAGGCCGCGACCGCTATCGATCGCGATGTCGACGTTGCCGGCACCACAATTCGCCTGGCCACCCACGGGTCGTTCGCGCTGAGCGACGACACCCTGGCCGCATTCACCGAACAGACCGGCATCGAGGTCGAACAGGTCGGTGCCGGCGACGCCGGCACGCTGGTGAGTTCGGCCATCCTGACCAAGGACAATCCCACCGCGGACGTTCTGTTCGGCATCGACAACGCCTTCCTGTGCCGGGGGCTCGATGCCGACCTGTTCCTGGCTTACGAGTCGCCGGAGTTGGCCCGAGTGCCCGACGAGTTCGAGCTGGATGGCGGCAGCCGGGTGACACCGATCAGCTACGGCGATGTGTGCGCCAACTACTGGTTCAACGAGCTGCCGGCCGATCCGCCGACCTCACTCGACGATCTGGTCGCCGAGGTCAATCGGGGCCAGTTCGTCACCCAGGACGCCGAGGTCTCCTCGCCCGGTTTCGCCTTCCTGCTGGCCACGATCGCCAAGTACGGCGAGGACGGCTGGGAGGACTACTGGCGCAAGCTGCTGGCCAACGACGCCGCGATCGCGGCGGATTGGGAATCGGCGTACCGCGGCGACTTCATCGCCGGCGGCGGTGATCGCTCGATCGTGATGTCCTATGCGTCGAGTCCGGCCGCCGAGGTGCTGTTCGCCGATCCGCCCGTCGACGAGCCCCCGACCGGCGTGCTGTTCGACGGCTGTTTCCGCCAGATCGAGTTCGCCGGCATTCTCGCCGGAACCGATCATCCGGCCGCCGCGGCAGCGCTGATCGACTTCATGTTGTCCACCACCTACCAGAACGACATCCCGCTCAACATGTTCGTGTACCCGGTGGTCGAGGATGCGATGTTGCCGGGCGTCTTCGTCGAGCACGCGGCGCTGGCGTCGGACCCGCTCACCCTCGACCCGACCACGATCGAACAGAACCGTGAGGACTGGCTCGACCAGTGGGCCGAGATCGTGCTGGCTTGAGCGAGCCGGTGAGGCCCCGAAGCGGGAGCCCGCTCGTCATCGGGCTGCTGCCGCTGGCCTTCCTGGCCGCGTTCTTCGTCTATCCGCTCGCCGCCCTGTTCGTCGAGGGATTTCGCTTCGGACCGGACGAGATCGGCGGCGTCTTCTCTCGGTCGCGCTTCTGGCGCACCGCCTGGTTCACCGTGTGGCAAGCCGTCGTGTCGACGGCCGTGACGCTCCTCATTTCGTTGCCCCTCAGCGCGGTGGTGGGTCGCTACCGGTTCCGGGGCCGGTCGGTGCTGCTGGCCCTCGTCACCGTGCCCTTCGTCCTACCCACCGTTGTCGTCGCCAGCGCGTTTCTGGCCTCGCTCGAGCGGTTGGGGCTCGCCGATCGATTCGGCAATTCGGCGGCGGTCATCATTGCGGCCCATGTGTTCTTCAACGTGGCCGTCGTGGTCCGGACCGTCGGGGGGTACTGGCGGGGCCTCGACGACCGACCGGAACAGGCCGCCCGCGTGCTGGGGGCCGGCCCGATCGCGGCCTTCCGTCACGTGACCCTGCCGCGCCTGCGACCGGCGATCCTGGCCGCGACGTCGATCATTCTGTTGTTCACCATGACCTCGTTCGGGGTGGTGCTCCTGCTCGGTGGACCGAGACGCGGCACCCTCGAAACCGAGATCTACCGGTTCGCCTTGAACCGAACCGACTTCGGCACCGCGGCGGTTCTGGCCATCGTGCAGCTGGTGGCAGTCCTGGGTCTGCTCGTCGTCAACAGCTGGCTGGCCCGGCGCCTGACCCAGCGGGAACGCCGGGGCGCGACGGCTCGCCCCCGACCCCGTGGCCGGCAGTGGTTGGGCATCGCCGCGGCCGTCGTGCCGGTCATGGTCTTCCTCACCGTGCCGATGAGCGCCCTGGTCGAGCGATCGTTCCGGTCGGGGGGCAGTTATTCGTGGGCCAACTATCGGGCCCTGACCGACCGGCCGCCCCTGCTGCCGGTGGACGGCGTGACGGCGTTGTCGAACTCGGTTCGGTTTGCCGTAGCCGCCATGGCGATCGCCGTCGGGGTGGGGGTGGCGGCCTCGGTCGTGATCGCCTCGTCGAGTCGGGCTGCGCATCTGCGTCCGAGTAGAGCCGAGCGGGCGATGGGTTGGGTGCTCGACGTCGGTCTTCTGCTCCCGCTCGGTACCTCCGCGGTCACGTTGGGCTTCGGATTCCTGGTCGCGCTCGACGAGCCGGTCGATCTACGCCCGACGTGGATCATCATCGCCCTGGCCCAATCGTTGATCGGGGTGCCCTTCGTGGTGCGAGCGGTGGTGCCGGTGCTGCGGTCGATCGATGGTCACGTGCGCGAGGCGGCCGCCGCCCTCGGCGCCAGCCCGTCGGTCGTGCGCCGCGAGATCGAGCTCCCGATGGCGCGCTCGGCGATCGGTGTGGGCGCGGTCTTTGCCTTCGCCGTCGCGCTGGGCGAGTTCGGCGCCACCTCGTTCGTCGGTCGTTCACCGGATCGCATGACGGTGCCTTTGGCGATCGGGCAGCTGTTGGGCCAACCGGGACAGCAGCTCCGGGGTCAGGCCATGGCGCTGTCGACAATCCTGATGGTCGCGACGATCGTCGTGATCATGATCATCGACCGCAACGACCGGGCCGGCGTCCTGTGACCGGGGCTGGTTTGGCCGTGCGCGAGGCCACGGTTCGCTTCGGCCCGACCGAAGCCCTCAGCGACCTGAGCGTGTCGGTCGCGCCGGGCGAGATCGTCGCCGTGGTCGGCCCGAGTGGTTGCGGCAAGTCGACCCTGCTGCGGTGCATTGCGGGACTGCAGCCACTCGACCGTGGATCGGTGCTCTGGGACGGCGTCGATTTGGCGATGGTGCCCACCCACCGCCGCGACATCGGTCTGATGTTTCAGGATCATGCGCTGTTCGAGCACCGGTCGGTCCGCGACAACGTCGGCTTCGGCCTGAAGATGCGGGGCCGGAAAGCAGCCGAGCGAGACCGCCGAATCGACGAACTGCTCGAGTTGGTCGGGCTCGGCGGGTTCGGAAATCGCGCCATTCCATCGCTCAGTGGCGGCGAGGCGCAGCGGGTCGCCTTGGCTCGCGCCCTGGCGCCCTCGCCGCGCGTGCTCCTGCTCGACGAACCGCTCGGGTCACTCGATCGGGCTCGACGCGAGCACCTCGTCGGGGAGATCCGTTCCGTGCTGCGCGAGGTCGGGCAGACCGCGCTCCACGTGACCCACGACCAGGACGAGGCCTTTGCGGTTGCCGACCGGATCGCGGTGATGCGATCCGGCACCATCGAACGGATCGGAACGCCCGAGCGAGTGTGGCACGATCCCGGCACGGCGTTCGTCGCCGAGTTCCTGGGTCACAACGTCATCTCGACCCCCGAGGGCCCCGCGGCCGTTCCGGCCGACGCGTATCGGTTGGTCCCGACCAATGGCCTGGAGCCCGGGCCGCCGGCCGTCGTGTTCGACGTCCGGTTTCGGGGCGACCACACCGTGGTGACCGTCGATACCGCGGAAGGGGAGCGCGTCCGATTGCGCACCGGTGAGCCGACGTCGCTTCGGCCCGGCGATGCGGTCGGGGTGGAAATCGATCCCGAGCGCGTCACGCCGCTGGGGGAGGACCCGAACCCGGCGTAGCCTGGAGCGTCATGGATCGCGCCGGGCCAGCCGCCCCTGAAGTTGCCGAGCACGTGCTGGCCCCGGCCAAGCTGACGTTGTCACTGCGGATCGCCGGCGTGCGCGACGACGGGTTCCACCTGATCGATGCCGAGATGGTCACCCTCGACCTGTTCGATGAGCTTTGGCTCACACCAGCGGCCGAGACCACGATCACCGTCGACGGTCAACCCGACCTCGAAGTCGACGCATCGAACCTGGTCGCGCGGGCGCTGGCGCTCGCGGGGCGCCCGGCGCACGTACGACTGCTGAAGCGGATTCCGGCCGGCGCCGGCCTCGGTGGCGGCTCGGCCGATGCTGCTGCCGCGCTGCGCTGGTGCGGCTATGACGACGTGGTTGGCGCCGCGGGGATCGGCGCCGACGTCGCCTTCTGCCTGGTCGGCGGCCGGGCGTTGGTGCGCGGCATGGGCGAGATCGTCGAACCGCAGCCGTTCGTCGCCCAAACCTTCACCCTGCTGACGCCGGAGCTGCACTGCCCGACGCCGGCCATCTATGCCCGCTGGGATGCGCTGGGCGGCCCGACCGGTCCGCGGGGCAACGACCTCGAGGCGGCTGCGGTCGACTTCGAACCGCGCCTGGCCTTGGCCCGCGACGAGCTGGGTGAGGCCACCGGCCGACAGCCTCGGCTGGCCGGCAGTGGCAGCACCTGGTTCGTCGAAGGGGCGTATCCCGGGCCGGGGCGCGTGGTGGCGACGACCATCCCGGCATCGCAGTAGGTGACGCGCACGGCGCCGGGTACTACTTGCCGCGTTGGCGCTGGGCGCGAGTCCGCTTCAGCATCTTGCGATGCTTCTTCTTGCGCATGCGCTTCCGGCGTTTCTTGACAAGTGATCCCATTGCGCTTGGCACGATAGCTGGCCGGACCGATGTCGCGACAACCACGCCCGAGAAAACCGGCTTCGTCACGGAGCGAATCGGCACCGCCGAGCGCTGACGTCCGGTCCTGCGTCCGGTCCCGCGTCTGGTCCAAAAGTCAGTATTGCCGGCAGGTCCGTGCTCACGGTCCGCTACCGTGGAGTCAACCCTGGTCTGCGACCGGGGGACAGCGCTGGCCGGTAGTTCAATTGGTGGAACGCCAGATTTTGATTCTGGAGGTCGCAGGTTCGATCCCTGCCCGGCCAACATGTTGGGTTGCGAAGATGCCCACACTGTCGCGCGGACGCGGCTAGAACGGTTCCTGTGACGCAACGAGCCGCCGCCCTCGTCCTTGCCGCCGGTGCGGGCGCGCGCATGCGCTCGACCCGCCCGAAGCCGGTGCACCTGCTGTGTGGGCGGCCCATGGTGGTGTACGTGCTCGATGCGCTGCTCGACATCGCACCCCGGCGAGCGGTCGTCGTCGTCGGACGCGGGGCCGAAGTCGTCACCAAGAAGGTCGCTGCCGCCGCCCCCGACCTACCGCTGACGTTCGTCGAGCAACGGGTGGCGCGCGGCACCGGCGATGCCGTCGCCGTCGGGCTCACCGCATTCGAGGACGACTTCAGCGTCGATGACTCCGCCGACGACGTCATCGTCGTCCCCGGCGACATGCCGCTGCTGCGGGGTTCGACCATCACCGGCCTGCTCGAGCATCACCGGGCCGACAACAACGCGGCGACCCTGCTCGCAGCGCCAAGCTCGGATACAACGGTGGGCCGCCACCTCATCCGTGGCCGCGACGACAAGTTGGTCGCGGTGTACGACGATGCGATCAGTCCCGAGGTCGCGACCGGCGTGGGCATCTACCGCCGATCATTGCTCGCCCCCGCGATC
>JABDJW010000074.1 GCA_013002375.1 Acidimicrobiales bacterium
CGTCGGCCCGGGCCGCCGCTTCGGTGTCGAGGTCGTACACCACTTCCATGTGATCGCTGATGAAACCGATCGGTGCGACGGCGACGCCGCTGGCGCCGCGTTCGGCCAGGGTTTCGAGGTGATCGCAGATGTCGGGTTCGAGCCATGGCACCTGCGGTGGGCCCGAGCGGCTCTGGTAGACGAGCTGCCACTCGCCGGACCACGAGGTCGTCGCCCGGACTCGGTCCACGATCAACCCCGCCACCGCCATGAGTTGTGCTTGATAGTCCGACGAGTCGGCCATCGAGCGGGGGAGCGAGTGGGCGGTGAAGGCGACGTCGGCGTCGGCGGGCAGCGTGCCCAGTGCCGCGATCAGGTTGTCGGCGTTCGGATCGATGAAGCCGGGGTGGTCGAAGAACTGCCGCAGCTTGGTGATGGCCGGGGCATCGGGGCCGACGGCCTGTCGGGCGGCTTCGATGTTCTCGCGATATTGCCGGCAGCCCGAATACGAGCTGTAGGCACTGGTCACGAAGGCCAGGGCGTTGGTGATGCCGTCGTCACGCATCCGGGCGACCGTGGCCGGGAGCATCGGGTGCCAGTTGCGGTTGCCCCAGTAGATCGGCACGTCGAGGGCCGGGTGGGCCTCGAGCGCAGCGATGAGCCGGCGGCACTGCTCGTTGATCGGGCTGATGCCCCCGAACAACCCGTAGTGTTCGCCCACGACCGCCAGACGCTCGCGGGGGATGTTGCGCCCCCGGGTGACGTTTTCGAGGAAGGGAACGACGTCGTCGGGCCCTTCGGGTCCGCCGAACGACACGACGAGCAAGGCGTCGAAGTCGGTCGAGGGTGGTCGTGGCCACGGAGGGCTCGGAGTGGGTTCGTTCATCACGCCTCGGCTAGCGGGGTTGGCATCGGGGACACCACCATGCGGTGCGAGCGGCGACTTCGCCCTGCTCGATCGGCGTACCGCACCGATGGCAGGGCTGGTGATGTCGCTTGTACACGTAGAGGCGGTGACGTGGCGGGATTCGGCCCCGGGTCATGCCGACCTCTTTGGGCTCGCGGGTGACGATTCGGTTGAGCCGAACGCCCTCCTTGAGATGTTCGACCGAGAGATCCCACAAGATGCGGCTGGTGCCGTCGGCGAGCTCGTTGGCCGCCGTCATCGGATGGACCCCAGCCAGGAAGCAGAACTCGGATCGATAGACGTTGCCGACACCGGCGATGGTGGCCTGGTCGAGCAGGACGGCGCCGATGGGCCGGCTGCTGCGGGCCGCCTTGGCTTCGAAGGTCTCGGGAGTGGTGCCGCGGCGCAACGGATCCGGTCCCAGCTTGTTCACGGTCCGCAGCTTCTCGGCGCGGGTGACCAGCTTGCAGGCATTCGGGCCGGTGAGATCCCAGCCTGCCTCCGGGCCGGCCAACCGCAGCCGGATTGCGCCGCGCGCGGCCGGCGCGGGGAGCGCATGGCGGCGGAACTTGCCGATGAGCCCGAGATGGACGTACACGATCTCGTTCGTGTCGAAGGTGAGAAAGAGGTTTTTGCCCCACGCTTCGGCCCGTTCGAGCGGCTGCCCGTCGATCAGCCTCGCCCCGTCTCGGAAGCGACCCTGCGGAGAGCTGGCCTGGACCGGATGGCCCTTGAGGTCGCGGTTGAGGTCGCGGGCCAAGCGGTGGATGGTGTGACCTTCGGGCATCGTCGCCCCAAACCTAACCGACCGCGGCAGACGGCGATTGATCGGCCAGGTCGTCGATGATCGCCAGGAACTCATCGGCGTCGGTCGAAGCGAAGTCGGCACCCAGTGCTTCTCCTTCAGCGGCCGACGACACCTGCCCACCACCCACGACGATGGGTACGCCGAGTTCGGCCGACCGGATGTCGGCGATGGTGCCGCGCGGGTCGGAACGGTCGAGGGGCGCGCTGACCGCCAGTCCGATCGCAACCAATCGGCCGGTGGAGGTGGCAACCCGGGCGAAGGACTCGCCGGGCGTGTTGGCGCCGAGGTCGATGACCTCGAAACCCCGACCTCGAAGAAGATCGGCGACCAGCGCAGTAGGCAGGCTGTGGAAGTCGCCGACCGGGGCACCGATGATGATCGCACCCCGTTTCACGCCCCGCCGGGCGAACTGACTGCCGAGCCGCCCGATGAGTCGATGCACGAGCGCGGACGCGACGTGTTCCTCGGAGATCGACAACGTTCCGGCCTGCCATCGATCGCCGATCTCGACCATCGTGGGAATCAACACGTCTTCGTAC
>JABDJW010000089.1 GCA_013002375.1 Acidimicrobiales bacterium
GGCCGCCGAATACGCGCTCATGCTGGCCCTGATAGCGGCAGGTTTGGTGCTCACCTTGGTGGCGTTCCGAGGCCAGCTCATTGCGGCGATCGAAAGGGTGGGAGTTGCTATTACAACGGTTGGTTAGACGAATCTCCGACTCGGGCGACCGGTCCCGCGGCTCGGTCGCAGCCGAGTTCGCCATCATCGCACCGGTGCTGGCCTTCATCCTGTTCGCCATCATTCAGTACGCGATCGTGTTCAACCGGTCACAAGCCGTGCACGCCGCAGCCCGCGAAGGCGCCCGGGTGGGCTCACTACCCTCGACGTCGAGCAGCGAAGCCTGCGCCGCAGCAATCAACGCCCTCGACGGCGTCAACTTCGAATCGACCCCTTCGTGCACGCCCGATGACGATTGTGCGTCCACCGAGGAGTTCAAGGTCACCCTGGCCACCTCGTACACGATCAATGTCGTCTTCTTCAGCGACACGATCAACCTCAATGGTGAGGGCATCTTCCGATGCGAGTAGTTGGCGAATCCCACGGTTCACATGAAGAGCCCCGGAACGAGCGTGGCGTCGCCGCCGCGCTCTTTGCCCTCTTCATCGTGGTGTTGCTCGGAGCCGGCGCGTATGCCGTCGACCTCGGTTACACGTGGCAAACTCGCCGCCATCTGATCACCACCACCGACGCGGCTGCCCTCGCCGCCGCGCAGGAATACGTCGAGAGCGGTTTGTCGACTGCGGGCGGGCGCCAGGCCGACGCATGCAACGGCTCCAATGGTGCCCAGGAATACGTCGACAAACACATCCCCGATGCCGACATGACCCAGTGTCAGGTCACGTTGGAAGGCCCATTCGACCCGGACACTCTTCCGCCGGGCTTCATCACCGTCAACGCGACCGAGAACATCAACTACTTCTTTGGCCCCGCCATTGGTGTCAACGGCACCCGGGTCAGTGCCTTTACCTCAGTGTCCTGGAAGAACCCCTCATCGGTCTATGGCGGTCTCCGCCCCTTCGGCCTGTGTCTGGCGACCCTCGAGAACTTCGACCCATTCCCCTCGATCGGCGACGGCATCGACTACACGATCATTTTCGATAAGGACAACGATGAAGACTGCGGTGTGGACGCGGCCGGTAACTGGAGCGTGCTGGACTTCGATGGTGGCTCCAACCCGCAGGGTGAAATCGACTGCTGGACCCAATACGGCTACGGCGACGAGCAGTGCCCGTTCGGCGGACCGGTGGGCGTGGGCGACTGGGTGTTTGGCAACACCGGGGCGTTCAACAACCCGTTGAATTCGGAGCTGGCCTACCTGCGCAACAATGTCGATTGCTTCGGTCTGCCGGTGTTCGACGAGATCCGGAATCCCGTAGGTGAGCTCGCGGAGTTCCACATCGAACGGTTCGTGTCGGTGAAATTGATCGACTACAAGGTCAATGGCGATCCAGCCAATCGGTTCCTGACCATCCAGTTTGTCGACTGTGTCGTGCAAGGTGATGGTGACGACAGTAGCAATCCTCTGAGTCCGAAAATCATTGGTATCTGTGCCGTCAATGGCACCGATACCAGCGGGTGTTGAGTGGAATTTTCACCCGTCCAACCAAATAGGAAATAAGAAAATAACAATCAGCCGTCAACCCTGACGGCGCAAACGAGTGGAGTAAATCGTGAGACGACGCGTGGTGGGATTCGTGGCCGCCCTGGTGCTGGCCGTGGTCGGCACGATCATGTTGGTGGCCTATGTCGGCGGAGCCGAAGACCGGGCCCTCGAGGGCGAAGAAGTGGTCGAGGTGCTCGTCGTCGACGAGCGGATCCGCGAGGGCGCCAGAGCCGAGGACATTGCCGGTTCGGTGCGCACCGAACGGGTGAAGACCAAGGTGGTGATCGACGACGCCGTCGCCGACCTCGAGGATCTCGAGGATCTCGTCGCCTCGGTCGATCTCTTCCCGGGCGAGCAGCTGAGCCGCCGGCGTTTCGTGACGCCCGAGCAGCTGAGCCTCTTTCAAGAATCGACCGTCGAGGTGCCCGAGGGTCTCCTCGAGGTCACGATTGGCGTCGACCCCGAACGGGCGCTCGGTGGCCTCACCGACCTCGAGGGCAAGACCGTGGCCGTGGTCGCCTCCTTCGACCCGTTCGAGTTCACCGTGCCCGAGACGCTCGATGGGCCCCCGGTCCTGGTCGAGATAGACGGCCGTCTGGTGCCGAACACCGGGAAGACCCCGTCGGTGACCCAGACCATCCTCCACGACGTGCTGGTCACCAATGTCGACTTCGACGACGCACCGGAACCGCCGGAAAACGACGACGACGACAACAGCGGTCCGCTGCTGATCGACGCGCCCAACGGCAGTGTGCTGGTAACCCTCGCCTTGGACCTCGAAGGGGTCGAGCGATTGGTCTTCACCCAGGAGTTCGGCCGGGTGTGGCTGGCGCTCGAGACCCCTGATGACCCCGACGAGCCGAGCGGACTCGTCGATCGGGGCAACATCTTCCAGATCACTGCGCCGCCGCTGGAGATTGGGCCGTGACCAAGATCGGTCTCGCCACCCAGAACCTCGATTTCGAGGCGAGGGTGCGCGAATCTCTTGCCAGCAAGAACAGCAATGCCGTGGTGGTGTGGTCCGAGGCGATCACCCGCGGCGAGGCCGTGGCAGCCGTCGCCGAGATGGCCGCCGGTTCGCCCGAGGTCGTCGTCATCGGCCCCGGGTTGGCCATCGACGCCGCGCTGACACTGGCCGAGCAGTTCGAGATCAGCCACCCCGAGATTGCCACCGTGTTGGTCGGTCCGCCGACGGCGCAGGTGCTGGAGCGGGCGTTGCAGGCCGGCGCTCGGGGTGTGGTGTCGGAGGACGCTTCGCCGGCCGAGATCGGCGACACGCTCGAACGGGTGCTGGGCGCGGCGCGCCGCCGGCGGCAGGCACTCGGCCTCGAGAGCACGACCCGCGGCAACCACGTCATCCCTGTCCTCGCGGCCAAAGGCGGGTCCGGAAAAACGACGCTGGCCACCAACTTGGCGGTGGCGCTGGCCGAGAAGCATCCAGGCCAAGTCATCCTGGTCGACCTCGATCTGCAGTTCGGCGATGTCGAGACGACCTTGGGACTCGACCCGGACGCAACGATTCTCGATGCCGCGGCGCTCGGGGAGGAGCTCACCCCGACATCGTTGAAGGCCTACCTCGCAGTGAAACAAGCCCACAGCCTGTACGCCCTGCCGGCGCCGCCGACCCCGGCCGAAGCCGACGGCTTGCGTACCGAGGACGTCCGCCGGGTGCTGAAGCATCTGCGAGACGAGTTCCGGTACGTCGTCGTCGACACCTCAGCAGGTCTCGACGAATTTGCGCTCGAAGCCCTCGACGTCGCCACCGAGCTGGTCTTGCTGACCAGCATGGACGTGCCCAGTGTGCGGGCGAGCGTCAAGGAGCTCGACGCACTCCGTCTCCTGGGAATGGAACGCATTCCCTGGTTCATGGTGTTGAACCGGGCGACGTCCAAGGTCGGCCTGAGCGCCGACGACGTGGAGCTCACGCTCGGCCGACCGGTCGACGTGAGGATCCCGAGTTCCCGCGCCGTACCGACGTCGGTCAACCAGGGCCGACCGTTGGTCGCGTCCGACCCACGGGGCGGCGCCTCGAAAGCTATCCGTTCGCTGGCCGATCTGCTGTCCGGATCGGATGACGAACAACCGCAAACCCACGGCTGGCTTCGCCGAGGCCGCTGAACAGATAGAGAGACAACGTGCGACTGAGCGACCGACTGAACAATGGCAACGGCGACAACGAGGAGCCGAACCCGCCTCCACCACCGACCCAATTCGCGCATGGGGTCGACCCCTTCCGTGCGCTGAAGCAGCGGGCCCAAGAGCGGCTCTACAACCGACTTGGGGCTCGTATCAACGACCCGTCGATGAGCGAGCAGGAACTCCGACAGCTGCTCCAAGCCGAGCTGAACTCCGCCATCGACGCCGAGCAGGCGCCGCTGACCGCCGAGGAGCGGGCTCGGCTGGCCGAAGAGATCACGCGAGACGTGGTCGGCTACGGCCCGATCCAGACCTACCTCGACGATCCGACCGTCACCGAAGTCATGGTGCTGTCCGATGACTCGATCTACGTCGAGCGGGCCGGTCAGCTCGAGCTGGTCCCGGATCGCTACGCCAGCCAAGAGCACTTACGGTCGGTCATCGAACGAATCGTCAGCGCCATTGGTCGCCGAATCGATGAGTCTTCGCCGACGGTCGATGCCCGGCTTCCGGACGGCTCCCGTGTGAATGCGGTCATTCCACCGTTGGCGGTGGATGGTCCGCAGCTCACCGTACGGAAGTTCTCCAAGACGCCATTTCAGGTCGACGATCTGATCATGCTGGGAACGCTGACGCCGGAGACTTCGACCTTCCTCGAGGCCTGCGTGGCCGGCCGTTTGAATGTGCTGGTCACCGGTGGCACCGGCACGGGTAAGACCACGCTGCTCAACGTGTTGTCGGCGTACATCCCGAACACCGACCGAATCGTCACGATCGAGGATGCCGTTGAACTCCGGCTGAGTCAGGCCCATGTCGTTCGTTTGGAGGCGCGGCCTCCGAATATCGAAGGAAAAGGCGAGATCACGATTCGCGATCTGGTACGGAACTCGCTCCGCATGCGTCCCGACCGAATCGTCGTCGGCGAGGTTCGCGGCGGCGAGGCCCTCGACATGTTGCAGGCGATGAACACCGGCCACGAAGGTTCGCTCTCGACGCTGCACGCCAACAACCCGCGCGACGCGCTGTCCCGGCTCGAGACCATGGTGCTCATGGCCGGCTACGAACTGCCGGTTCGGGCCATTCGCGAGCAGGTTGCGGCGGCGGTCGACCTCATCGTCCACCTCAGCCGGCTGCGCGACGGTACCCGGCGGGTGACGAAGATCGTCGAGATCGATGGGCTCGAAGGCGACACGATCACGATGTCGGATCTTCACGCTTTCGACTATCACGCCGGGCGGGCCGACGATGGCCGTTTCCTGGGCCGGCTCGAACCCACCGGCGTGCGGCCGAAGTTCACCGACAGACTGATCGACCAAGGCATCGAACTCCCTGCGGACCTCTTCGGTGGACCGCTCGCGAACCCGAGCCTGAAAAGGCAAGGATCATGATGTCTCGAGTCTTCCGGGTGGCGCTCGCCGCGCTGCTCCTGCTGGCCTCGGTGTTCTCGGCGGCCGCACTGGCCCAAGACGGTGGCCCTGAGGATGCTCCGCCCTCGACCGCACCGAGCTTTCAGCCCGATGGTGAGCTCGATGTTCTGGGCGTCCTGCGTCGCAGCGTCGATATCGTCGATGTGATCGTGGCCGCGCCAGGAGAGCTGGTCGGAGAACAGATCCCCACGAATTCGTGGTTCGTCTCCGTTGACGGGGTCAGCCAGTCGGTCAAGGCCGACAGGCTCGAAGGCGACGACCTGGAAGTCGTGATGCTGCTCGACGTGTCCGGCAGCATGGACATCGCGGCGATGAACGCCGCCAAGGCCGCGGCGAGCCGCTTCGTCGACACGTTGCCCGTATCGACCGCAATTTCGATCGTGCAATTCGGCGACGAGGCTTCGGTCCTGTCCTCGCTCGGCGCACCGCAGGACGAACTCTTCGTCGCCATCGATGGTCTGCGGGCCGATCGCCAGGCGGAGACCGCGCTCTACGATGCCGTGTTGCTCGGCCTCGATCAGTTCACGTCGGCCGAGGACACCGGCCGGACGTTGGTCGTGTTGTCCGATGGTGACGACACGGTGAACCCTGACGCCGCGTCCCTCGCCGCCACTGCGGTGGCCGAGCGCGAGGTCGACATCGTGGCCATCGGGCTGGAGACCAGCGACAGCAACGATGCCGCTCTGGAGGATTTGGTCGCGCCGGCCGGCGGTCGTCTCCTGGCCGCCAGTGACGCCTCGCTCGAGGCGGTGTACAACGACCTCGCGTCGGTGCTGTCCAACCAGTACCGATTGTCCTTCGAGCCGGCCGCGCTCGGCGCCGGCGATGTGTTCCTTCTGCTGAGCACCGAGCAGGGGCAGTTCGGCTCCTTCGTTTCCTACGAAGCGGCCGAACTCGTGCCGGCGCCCGCACCGCCCGCGGCGGCACCGGTGAATCCGGCGACGTCGGAATCGGCAATCACGCTGCCGGCAGCGTCCATCGTGCCCGAGCCGGCATGGTGGGCCGACGACAGCATCCGGCTCATCGGCCTCGGTCTCCTCGCACTGGCCATCGCCGCCATCGGCTACTTGCTGGCCGGGTCGAGCGACCAGGCCGTGCAGCTGGCTTCAGCCGGCCGAGATCGCAGTGTGCAGGCCATCGGCGGTGCGCCCGAGCGACTGACCGGAATCGCCGACTCATTCCTGGAGCGCGGCGAGCGGGGCGCGTTGCTCGAACGAGCTCTCGACCGCGCCGGAATCGCTCTCCGGCCGGCCGAGTTCGTCGTGCTGGCCGCCGTCTTCGCTTCAATTGGCGGGCTGCTGGGCTTCCTGTTCGCCGGGCCGGTCGCTGCGTTGCTCTTCGCCGGGCTCATCCTGTTCGGCTCGCGGATGTGGGTGTCGTTCAAGATCTCGCGGCGTCGTCGCATGTTCGAGGAGCAGCTCGGGAGCACGGTGCAGCTCTTGGCCGGTTCTCTCCGAGCCGGCTACGCGGTACCGCAGGCGGCCGAGACCGTGGCCAACGAAGCGGAGTCGCCCACCGCCGACGAGTTCCATCGCCTGGTGACCGAACACCGGCTGGGACGGGACTTCAGTGAATCGATGAACGCGATGGCCGATCGGGTCGAGTCGCAGGACTTCAGATGGGTGGTGCAGGCGATCGCCATCCATCGTGAAGTCGGCGGCGACCTGGCCGAAGTGCTCGACAACGTGGGCGCGACGATTCGAGATCGGGAGTTCATCCGCCGACAATTCCAGGCGATGTCCGCTGAGGGGCGTTATTCGGCGTACCTGATTCTGTCCTTGCCCTTCGTGGTCCTGGCCGTGCTCTCGGTCGGTAACCCCGAGTACATCGATGTTCTCTTCAACAGTGCCCGGGGCTTCATCACCCTGACTGTCGCGGGCACGCTGATGTTCGTCGGTGGCTCATGGCTCTTCCGTCTCATCCGGCCCCAGTTCTAGGAGTAACCGATGTTTGATCTTCCCCTTCGGGTTTGGCTGGGTGCCGGCGCGATCGGTGCTGCCATTCCTGTGCTCTGGTGGGCCGTCTCGGCCCGCGCTCATTCCAACCGACTCCTCCAGACCACGACCGAGCAGCGCACCAACCTGCGCGACTTGGTCCTGGCTCAATCGGGCCAAGAGCGCGTGGTCCAGCCCGGCCTCCGCCGGTTGGCCGACTTCGCTCGGGCCTTCACGCCGGCCGGCCTGATCAGCCACATCGAGAAACGGGTCTTGCAGGCCGGTGTGTCGCAGTCGTGGCCCGTCGACCGGGTGCTCGGTATGAAGGTCCTACTGGCCGGTGCGGTGACCGTCATCATGCTGCTGCAATGGGTGGGAAACCCGTCCAACGTGCAGTTGCTGTTTCTCGCCTTGTTCATGGGCGGGGTGGCGTTCATCCTTCCCGACTTCTTCCTCGCCGGTGCGGCCCGCACGAGACAAGTCGAAATCCAGACCGGACTCCCCGATTTTCTCGACCAGATCACCATCTCGGTAGAAGCCGGTTTGGGCTTCGAGGCCGCGTTGGGTCATGTCGCCGGAAACGTCGAAGGGGCGATGGGAATGGAGATTCAACGAACCCTGCAGGACATCCGGCTCGGCATGAGTCGCCAGCAGGCGTTCGAGGGGTTGGCCTTCCGAACCGATGTTCCCGAGGTGAAGCACTTCGTGCTGGCGATGGGGCAGGCCGAGAAGCTCGGTATGCCGATCGCCGACGTCTTGCGCATCCAATCCGGTGAACTCCGCCTGCGGCGTCGTCAGACCGCCGAGGAGGAAGCCCAGAAGGTCGGCGTGAAGATGATCTTCCCGCTCGTGCTGTGCATTCTTCCGGCCTTGATCATCGTCCTGCTGGCCCCCGCCATCTTCGAGCTGATCGACAACTTCCCGAGCGATTAACCAAAGCGAGTACGCCCATGCATGCCAAGGATTTCAGCGCCCCCGCTGCCCAACTACTGGAGCCCGAGCAAATGGCCGACATGGCCATGGCTCACCACGCCACGCCCACCGGATTCGAGCCGCTCGATCATGTGCTCGACGGCGGCTTCCTTCCTGAGGAACTCGTGGTCGTCGGCGGCCGACCCGGTGTCGGCAAGACGATCAGCCTCATCCAGTGGGCCCGCCACCAGGCCCAGCAAGGTCAGCACGTGTTGCTGGCCCACTATGAGCATTCGCCCCTGACCGTGCTCGTGCAGCTCATGCTGATCGAGATCGGCGAGTTCGTGACCGATGTCGAGGTCAGCAGCAAGGCGCGGCACGACCTGGCGGACCTGGTCGGCGGTCGCCGATCCTGGCCCGATGTGGTCGGCTCCAACGTGACCGTCGCCGAGGCACACGACCGGACGGCGCGGCACGCCGAACGGCTGCAC
>JABDJW010000097.1 GCA_013002375.1 Acidimicrobiales bacterium
ACCATGGATCGCCCGGGCGTGCGTATCGAGCGTATGGTCGAGTACGTCGAGATGGCTCGGCAGTTCTTCACCGGCGCCGATCTCGACTACCGAGGCGAGCACGTCACCGCCGTCGACATGCAGGCGGTGCCGGCCGCGGTGCAGTTGGGCGGCCCCCGCATCATGATCGGCGGGGGAGGGCCGCGGGTGTTGGGGGTGGCCGGTCGGTTGGCCGACATTGTCTCCATCAACTTCAACAACGCGTCCGGCAAGATCGGCGCTGACGGCGTCGGCTCGGGCACCGCGGCAGGAACCGCCGACAAGATCGAGTGGATCAAGGCGGGCGCCGGCGATCGGTTCGATCAGATCGAGCTGGAGATCGCGGCCTACTTCACGACGGTCACCGACGACGGCGCGGCCGCAACCCAGGCCATGGCGACCGGGCTCGGTCTCGCCGCCGACGAACTGGCCCTGCACCCGCATGCGCTGATCGGTTCGGTCGAGCACATCGTCGAGGCGATGCTCGAGCGCCGGGAGCGGTACGGCATTTCCTATGTGACCGTGGGGGCCAAGGTGCTCGAGGACTTCGCGCCGGTCGTCGCTGCGCTGGCGGGTAATTGACCAGCCGGTTAGTTTCGTAGGCAGGTCCGATGCCGCACATGAGGAGCCTTCGCGCATGACCACCACCGAATCGCAGCCCGCCGATACCTGGAACACGCCCCACCTGCAGGGGCTGATGGCGCCGGTCTTCGAAGAGCGCGACGACACCGATCTCGCAGTCGTCGGCGAGATCCCCGCCGCGCTGAACGGCATGTTCGTGCGCACCGGCCCCAACCCCCAGTTCGCGCCGCTCGGCGCCTATCACCCCTTCGACGGTGATGGCATGTTGCATGCGGTGTACCTGGCCGACGGCAAGGCCCGCTACCGCAATCGCTGGGTCGAGTCCAAGGGTCTGCTCGCCGAACGAAAGCGCGGCCGGGCCTGCTACGGCGGCATGAGCAACTACACCATCCCCGACGAAGACGTGCTGGCCGAGGGCGGCATGTTGAAGAACACCGCCAACACCGCGACGGTTCGCCACAACGGGCGCTACTTCGGGTTGCTGGAGGCGGCGCCGCCGACCGAGTTCAACCGCGAGCTCGAAACGCTGGGCGAGTGGGATTGGGGCGGCAAGCTGCAAGGCCCCATGACCGCGCACCCGAAGCTCGATCCGGTGAGCGGCGAGATGATCTTCTTCGGCTACCGGCCGGTCGCGCCCTTCCTGATGTATCACGAGGTCAACGCAGCTGGTGAGCTCGCGCACAGCGCACCGCTCGACATCCCGGCCCCGGTCATGATGCACGACTTCGCCATCACCGAGAACTTCGCGCTGTTCATGGACTCGCCGGCGGTCTTCGATCTCGAGGCGCTGTTCGCCGGGGGCGAGGCCATGGGCTGGCAACCCGACAACGGCACCCGGCTCGGGGTGCTGCCGAGGGGCGGCACCAACGACGACATCCGCTGGTTCGAAGTGCCGAACTGTTACGTCGTGCACTTCATGAACGCGCAGGAGGACGGCGACACCATCACGCTCCGGGCGCCGAGTATGCCCGACATGCCGGGTGGCTTGAAGTTCGAAGACCCCGACGGGGCCCGCGAACCGAACATGTGGAAGTGGACCATCGATCTGGCGGCCGGCACCGTCTCCGATGAGCAGACCGACGACGTGCCCGGCGAGTTTCCCCGGGTGAACGAGAACCTCACCGGCCGGGCCACACGCTACGGCTACAACTGCACCGCCCGGGGCTGGGAGTTCGACTTCGATTTCACCGGCGTCGTCAAGTACGACTTCGAGGCCGATAGCTCGAGCGCGTTCACCTACGCCGACACCCAGGTGAGCGGCGAGCACATGTTCGCCCCCGATCCCAACGGCACCGCCGAGGATGACGGGTGGCTCATGACCTTCGTGACCGATCGCACCACCGAGCAATCCGAACTCGCCATCATCGACGCCCGCGACGTCGAGGCCGGGCCGGTCGCCCGGGTCCAGATGGCCGCCCGAGTGCCGCTCGGCTTTCACGCCAACTGGTTCGCGGACTGAGCCCGGCTACCCGCATGTCAGCTTCTTTCACCGATCGGGACGTTCCGGATCAGTCCGGTCGTACCGCACTGGTCACCGGCGCCAACACCGGCTTGGGTTACGAGACGGCCAAGGTCTTGGCCGCGCGCGGCGCCCGGGTGTTGCTGGCCTGTCGCACCGAGACCAAGGCCCTCGAGGCCATGGCCCGCATCGAGGCCGAGGTGCCGAACGCCGATCTGGTGTTCGTGCCGCTCGATCTCGGTGATCTCTCGAGCGTGCGAGCGTTGGTGCCACTGGTCGAGAAGGAAGATCGTCTGGATCTGCTGATCAACAACGCCGGCATCATGATGCCGCCCTACGGGGTGACCGTCGACGGGTTCGAAACCCAGTTCGGGGTGAACCACCTGGGCCATTTCGCGCTGACCGGGCTGCTCCTGCCCCTGCTCGATGCCGGGTCGAACGGCCGGGTGGTCACCGTCAGCAGCCTGGCCCACACCGGTGGAAGGATCTTCTGGGACGATCTCCAGGCCGAGCAGAAGTACGGTGCGACGGCGCGCTATGGCCAGAGCAAGCTGGCCAACCTGCTGTTCATGCGGGAGCTCGATCGGCGCCTCCGGGCTGCCGATTCGTCGACCATCTCGGTGGGGTGTCACCCCGGAATCGCCGATACCGAGCTGTCTCGGTACTTCCCCAAACCGCTGATGCTCTTTGCGCCGCTGACCAGGGGGTTCTTCAACACTGCAGCGCAGGGCGCATGGCCGACGCTGATGGCGGCGACCGCGCCCGACGTCGAGGGTGGGCAGTACTTCGGCCCCTCGAAACGGCGCCAGACCGCGGGCCCGGCGCGGCGGGTCGGATCATCGGCCCGGAGCAAGGATCGCGATCTCGCCCGACGATTGTGGGATGTCTCGATCGAGCTCACCGGCGTCGATCCCGGTCTCGACGTCTGACCCTGACCCGCCCTACCGGGCGTCGTTGAGCATGACCTTGTCGTGCCAGAAGCCGTGGAACTGGTGGGGGAGGTGGTGGCGCAGGGTCAGCGTGGCCACCGGCTCGGTGATGTTGGTGGCCTTGAAGATCTGCAATGAGCTGTTGTGGTCGTAGCCGTTGTAGACGACCTCGAGGATGTAGCCGTCGTCATCGGCCGCCGAATCCTTGGAGGGGGCGAACAGCGGCTCGGAGCCGAAGTAGCCGGGATCGAGGGTGTTGAGTTGGATGTTGCCATCGAAGGCGACCCGCTGGATGCCGTTGAAGAAGCTGTCGTGGCCGTTCTCGACCGAAACCGCCGAGAAGGTGGTGTGGTTCGGCCGGCCGGCCATGTTCTGGTTGAAGGTCGGGAACTCGGCGTTGGTCGGGCTCATGACCTCGAACGACAGCTGGCCGGTCTTCACGTTCAGCCGGTAGCGACGGTATTCGCCGCCCCGCAGGCGTTTGGCGTTGAACACGTCGCTGAGCGCCTCATTGGCCTCGAATTGATCGGAGTGCATGGCGTCGACCACGACCTCGTCGCCGTCCTCGAAACAGTTGCCGAAGTGGATGATGGCGCCCGGGTCGGTTTGGAACCGGCGGACTTCCTGCAGCGTGTTCAGGTCGACCAGGGCGATCTGCATCGGGATGTCGTCGTCGAACTTCACGCCTTCGGAGATCGAGCGGCGGCCGAGCATGACCTCGCTGATCGGGCCCATGGTGATCGAGTTGATGAAGAAGATGCCGTACTTGTTCGACAAGCCGAAATCGTGGGCGAACGGGAAGTGACCGATCGGCAGCTGTCCGAAGTCGGACATCTTGCCCTGTTTGTCGATGCGGAAGATGTTGAAGCACATCTTCGGGCCGTTCTTGCCGAAGCCCATCGAGCCGGCGCCGAAGTTGAACCAGTCGCCGGTGGGGCCGTGGAAATGGCCGTGGGCGCTCATCACCATGTTGCGCTTGAGCTTGCCCTCGAAGTCGTACTCGCCGTGGGTCTCGAGCGTGGTGGCGTCGACGTGGAACGGGTGGCCGCCCTCGTAGAGGGTGAGCAGCTTGCCCCCGTGATACACCAGGTTGGTGTTCGAGGGATTGCCCGGCATGCGGCCGACGTTGCGAATCGTGCCGCCGGGGATCTGCGTGCCGAATCCCCGGTAGCAGATCTTCTGCTTGGCCGTTTCCTTGATGTACTTCGGCGTGCGCACGTAGCGATTGGCGAAGTGCACCTTGCCCTCGGCGATCGAGAACACGCTGAGCATGCCGTCGCCGTCGAACCAATGGCCGTAGGGCGTGTTGCCGATGCGCTGCCGGCCTGGTCCGTTGCGGTAGAAGGTGCCTTCGAGGTCGCTCGGCACGGTGCCCTCGACGTCGGTGAGCCAGTAGCTGTGCTCCCGATCGAGGTTGGCCAGGCCGCCGTGGAAGGTCGGGATGGTCTTGGTGTCGGGCTTGTCGATGACGGTCATGGTGAGAACCTATTCGCTCGCGGGGAACCAGTTGGCATGGAAGCCGAACGGCATCCGTTGCGGAACCTGCACCCGGGCGATGGGGCCGGCCTCGATGTCGCGGGCGTCGAGCACCAGGACTTCGCTCTGACCGGTGGCCGAATCGTGCGAGGAGTTGACGATCCAGCCATCGTCCTCGGCGCTGCCGTCGGGGTCGGGGGCAAAAACGTTCTCGCCGATGTGGCCGGAGTCGCCCGAGTACCACTTGGTGCGGGTATCGGTGGCCTGGTCGTACTTGACGATGGTGTCGAAGTCGCCGCCCCGAGCACCCGGCCGGGTGAAGCCCGACATGTACAGCTTGTCGGACTTGATGCCGGTGTAGTCGTCGTTGATCCGGCAGAACTCGCCCATCTCGTCGTCGAAGAATTCGCTGCCCGCATCACCGCTGTCCAGGTCGACCCAGTAGCGGGCCGGCACACCACCGGCCTCGCCGATGCCGCTCTCCTTGTCGGATGCTTCGGTCTCGATGCCGAAGTCGACCTGTTCGAAGCGGCAGCCGGTGATCTCGACACGGTTGCCGTCCTGCCAGGCGTTCCAGAAGTGCTGCACGTGCGAGGTTGGCACCTCGAACCACCGGATGCTGTCGGCATCGCCCATGCGGGGCATGACGCCGATGCGGGTGCCGTTCTCCTGTTTCCACTGAACCATCGAGCCGCCGGTCGACAGGGCTTCCATGTCGAACACGATCGGGCTGTCCATGAAGACCGAGTAGTCCTCGGTGATGAGCATGTCGTGCATCATGATCGGCGCCGGCAGATCGAGTTCGACCCGCTTGATGAGCTTCCCGGCGGCATCGACCACGTAGTACACGAGGAACGGCGGGAAGAAGTTGTAGGCGAAGAAGAACATCTCGCCGGTGCGGGGATCGATGCGGGGGTGTGCGGTCATGGCGCCCTTGAGTTCGCCGGCGAAATCCCATTCGCCGACCGTGCCGAGGTCGGGGGCGATCTCGGTCGGCAGGCCTTGCTCCCACAGGGCCAGCAGTCTGACCGCGTGGCGCACGATGTGGGTGTTGGCCGGGTTCTTGACCGGACCGGCATCGCCGACCAGATCGGGGGAGGGGAAGTTCATCACGTCGCTGAGCCCGGGGTACGCGGCGCGGCCGAGCTTCACCTCGGCTTGGAGGCCCCGCGACCGGATCCAGCGGTTGCGATACGACGCCTTGCCGTCGGCGAACGCGACGCCGTGGAGCATGCCGTCGCCATCGAACATGTGGTACTTGCCGATCGGTTCGAACATCGGATTCGGACCGTTGCGGACGAACATACCCCGCAGCCCGGGCGGGATCTCGCCCTCGACCTCGCACTGATCGACCTCGATCTCGCGATCGACGGGGAACATGTTGTCGCGCAGGTCCTGCTGGTCGGCGGCGTTGGTGACCGATCCGGTCATGGTCGATGTCATGGAAAACCTATCGCTCGGTTAATTAACTCTAGTCTCGGCTACGGATGGCTTGCCTGCAACTGCAGGCCGTACGATCGCAACCGTATGACCGACATCGAAACCGAAGCGCGAGATTGGGCCGAAGCCCACTGGGATCCCGCCCTGACCGTGGGCGAATGGTGGCAGACGTTAGCCGACGCGCGGTATGCACTGCCGTCGTTGCCCGAAACCGCATTCGGGCGCGGCTATTCCCGGGCCGAGGAACAAGCGGTGTGGCGCGGCTTCGCGGCCGCCGGGGTGCTCGGGCCGCCGTCGGGGATCGCCACCATGATGGCCGCCCCCACCATCGTTGAGCATGGCACCCCGGAACAGATCGAGCGTTACCTGCCGCCGATCCTCAACGGCACCGAGGCCTGGTGCCAGCTGTTCAGCGAGCCCGGTGCCGGCTCCGACCTGGCCGGCCTCCAGACCAAGGCGACGCTGGACGGCGAGCAGTGGGTGGTGAACGGCCAGAAGGTGTGGACGAGCTTCGGGCAGTACGCAGACCAGGGCATGCTGCTGGCCCGCACCGATTCGTCGGCGCCCAAGCACGCCGGCATCTCGTGGCTGGCGTTGCCGATGGTGCAGCCCGGCGTCGAGGTGCGACCGCTCAAGGAGATGAACGGGCGCGAGTTCTTCAACGAGGTCTTCCTCACCGATGCGATCAGTCCGGCCGATTCGCTGATCGGCCAGCCCGGCGACGGCTGGCGGGTGGGTAACACCACCCTGGCCTTCGAACGAGCCTCGCTGGCCGGGGCGGTCGTGCAGTTGCCCTATGCCCGTTCCGGTGGCGTGGCCGGCCAACTCGACCACCAGGCGAGTGATCCGAACCTCCGCAACGACATGCGCCGCAATGACGTTCCGGACGGCGTGCCGGTCGCGGTCTGGTACGGCCAGCTGGCCCGTGACGTCGGCCGGCACGATCCGGTGCTGCGAGACGAACTCGCTCGCGATCACAGCGGGTCAGAAGTCCTGCGGTTGATGGGGCAGCGGGCTCGCTCCGGCGCAGTGCCGGCCATCGGAAACCTGGGCAAACTGGCCATGAGCGAGATCGCCCGCAGCCGTCGCGAGGTCGGCAATCGTGCGATCGGCGCGGCCGGGATGCTCACCGATGCCGACGCCGAGGCCGGGCCGGGTACCGGCGACGTGCAACGGCACACCATTGGGTCACCTGCACCTGCGATCTATGGCGGCACCGATCAGGTGCAACGCAACATCATCGGCGAGCGGGTGCTCGGTCTGCCGAAGGAGCCGGGCCCGCCGAAGGAAACTCCGTTTCGCGATCTGCCCCAAAACTAGAAGACGCCCGGAGCGCCCGGCGGAGGCGGGCGGCGGTCATGATGCGCACGATCGTCAAGAACAACACGAGCTGCACCGCGCCGACGGCGACCCAGGCGAAGGCCTTGCTGCCGGTATCGGTGCCCGCGGTGATCACGTGCACGATGGTGAACGCCCACAAGGCAAAGCTGGCGAAATGAATGAGGCGCCACCATCGCCGGGGTATGCGCCGCATCAGCATCGACGAGACCTGAACCGCGACGAGTAGGTAGAACGCCACGATGCCCCAGGCGACCGCGCCGGGCTTCCATTCGCTGGCGCCGGGCACGAAGATCTCGGCCCAGCCGAAGTGCACGTAGTTGTCCGGCACGAGCGCAGCGATGTGCACGCCGACGAACACGACGGTCACCAGGCTCACGAACCGGTGGAGTTCGAATATCCATGGTGCCGGGGCGCGTCGGCCCAAGATGCGGGTGGAGAGGATCAGCCCCCACACCACCGACAGGGTCAGTCCGCCCAGCGCAACCAGGCCCGCGGCGCGAGCGGTGTACCACCAGATCTGCTCGCTGATTTCCACGGGTTCACTCGCCCTTGGCTTGGTGGGTGGATGGGCCGGGTTCGAAGGGTGGGTCGTTCATCGTGGTCGCCCGGCGGGCCCCGCTTGCGGATCCGGGGCCGAACACGACGGCCTGGACATTCCATCGGTCGATGTCGTTCGATGTTTGAACCGTGGGGTCGATCACCAACACCTTGGCGACGATCTCGGCCCACCAGGCCTCGCCGGCAAGGACCGTGGCCGATTCGACGGGCGTCGTCGCCGGCCGGCCCGTGCGGGGATCGAGCAGGTGGTGCCGGTCGATGCCCTCATGGTTCCAGCGGCGCACGGCCCGGCTGCTCGTCGCCACGCCACCTCCGTGCATGCGGAGCCGACCGCCCGAGGGGCCGGCGATGGTGACCTCCCAGCCCTCTTCGGCCAGGCGATCGCCGGCCAGGCGCATGTCACCGCCGAGGTTCACGACCACCCACGAGGCGCCGGCCTCGGCCAGGTCGGTGGCAATCAGGTCCGCGGCCAGACCCTTGCCGATGCCACCCGGATCGAAACCGACGCCGGGAGGAAGGGTGACGGCGCGCAGGGCCGGTTCGAGCACGATCTCACCACATCGGCTCGTCCGGTCCCTGGGGCCGTTTCGAGGGGTGGTGGGGGAGGCCGCGACGTCGTGCACCGGCTCGAGCAGTGTTCGGTCGCGGTCGTAGCCCAGGGCGGTCAGCTCGAGCAGCAGGGTCGGATCGAAGCGACCTTCGGTCACTTGCCAGGCGAGGCACGCTCGATCGACCAGATCGAAGGTCTCGGGGGAGACGATCGTGGGATGCCCGGCGTGGTCATTGGTTGCCGAAATCTCGCTCGTCGGGAGGAAGCGGCTCCAGCGCCGCTCGAGGTCGTGCACCCGTTCGACGGCGCGCTCGACAGCCGCGGCCGTGCCGTCGCTGATGATCCGGACGGATGTGCCCATGGCGGCGAACTGCTGGTCGTGCATCACCACTGGCCGTGCTGCCATCAGCTCGGCCCGGTGACCGGTGGCCCGGGTGGGGGC
>JABDJW010000168.1 GCA_013002375.1 Acidimicrobiales bacterium
GGCCACGAACGCGCCGAGCAGCACCAGGTATTCGCCGACGAACCCGTTGAGGCCCGGCAGGCCGATACTGCTGAACATCACCAGCACGAACACGCCGGCGAGGATCGGGGCCGACTTCTGCAGACCCGAGAGCTCCGAGATCTGGCGGGTGTGGCGGCGCTCGTAGACCATGCCGACGAGCAGGAACAATGCACCCGTGCTGATGCCGTGGTTGACCATCTGCAGCAGACCGCCGGTGATGCCCTCGGTGTTGAGCGCAAACGTGCCCAAGATGATGAACCCGAGGTGGGCGACCGACGAATAGGCCACGAGCCGTTTGAGGTCCTTCTGCATCGTGGCCGCGATGGCGCCGTAGATGATGCCGATGACCCCCAGCGTGATCAGGGCCGGGGCGAAATAGACGGAAGCTTCGGGGAAAAGGTAGACGCCGAACCGCAAGAATCCGTACGTGCCGAGCTTGAGCATGACGCCGGCCAGGATGACCGAGCCCGCGGTGGGGGCTTCGGTGTGGGCATCGGGCAACCAGGTGTGCACCGGGAACAGTGGGACCTTCACCGCAAAGGCCAACGCGAACGAGGCGAAGATCCAGCGGGCCGCGTTGGTGCCGACCGCCTGGCTGGTCGCGATCTCGATCAGGTCGAAGGTGCGGGTGCCGGTGGCCGAGGCGTGCAATGACACCAGGCTCAGGATGCCGACCAGCATCAACGCGGAACCGAGCATTGTGTACAGGAAGAACTTGGTCGCGGCGTACACCCGGTTGCCGTGACCCCAGCGCCCGATGAGGAAGTACATCGGCACCAGCACGATCTCGAAGAAGATGAAGAAGACGAACAGGTCGAGCGCGACGAACACGCCCAGACAGCCCGACATCAGCACCAGCAACCAGGCGTAGTACGCCTTGGGGTCGTGCTCGGGATCGACCCCGACGATGGCCAGCGGGAACAAAAGCCCGGTCAGCACCACCAGGAAGAGGCTGATGCCGTCGAGTCCCAGATGCCAGCCGATGCCGAGGCTGTCGATCCACGACGAGTTGGTTTCGAACTGGAAGCCGGCATCGCTCAGCTCGAACTTGGCCAACAACCACAACGAGATGGCGCCGGTCGCAGCCGACACCAGCAGGGCGACCACCCGGAACAACTCGGGGCGCGACTTGGGCATGAGCCCGAGCAGCACTGCGCCGATGGCGGGCAGCAGTACGAGGGCGGTGAGCACGTTGAAGCTCACCCCTTCGGCGGCCAGGAGATGCATCGCGTTGCCCATCACAGGGCCGCCCGGAACAGGAACCAACAGACCAGCGCGATGGCACCCAGGGCGATACCGCTCGCGTAGGTGCGCACCAGGCCCGATTGCAGCGTGCGCATCGGGGTGGCGACCCCTTGCACCAACTTGCCGGCGCCGTTGACCAGACCGTCGACGACGCTGGAATCGAACCAGGCGACCAGATCGAAGAACTTGCGGCCCGGGCCGCCCATGAAGGCACTGATCGCAGAGTCGTACTTCCAGCCATCGGCCAAGAGCTGGGGTTCGATCGGCTTGGTCGACTTCCTGATGTAGATGGCATAGGCGATGCCGATGCCCAGGACGCCGCAGGCGGTGGCGATCAACGCCAGCACCACCTTGGTGTTGCCCGACGACGTGACCTCGTGGGGGTGCACGAAGATCGGCTCGAGCCAGTGTTCGAGCTGGTGGCCGAACTTGAACGGCAGGTTGAGCACGCCGGCCACGACGGCGAGACCGGACAGTGCGATGAGCGGCAGGGTCATCGTCCAGGGCGATTCGTGCGGGTGGAACTCTCGGCGCTCGGCGACCGAGGCCGGCAGATGCCCGTCGATGCCATCGGGCAGGGCCGGGCTGCCGTCGTCGCCCCGCACCAGCGTGCGCCCGGCGTTGGCCAATGACCTCAGCTTGGCGGCATCGTCGGCGGCGTTGGAGCTGGCGACGGTGTAGTCCGCCACCGCGGCCTGGGCGGTGGGTAGGGCATCGCGGGCCCCGACCACAGCGGCGTTGGCCTTCTCGAGTTCGGTCGTCGCCGCGGCGCGCCCGTCGTCATCTTCGGCATCGGCCAGCGCCTGGTTGGCCGGCTCGACCGCGGCCACCGCGCGGTTCAGGGCCGATTCGGCCTTGTCGAGCGCTTCGGTCGATTCGGCCTGCTTGGCTTCGGCCGCCGCGACGGCTTCGTCGGCCGCCGCAAGGCGAGCGTCCCACGCTTCGTTCAGCTCGCCTTGGCGCACATCGGCGTAGCGGTAGCGACCGAAGAAGGTCATGAACACCTGGCGGCTCATGTAGAAGGCGGTGAGCACCGCGGTGACGAGGCCGATGACCCACAGGACCTTGTTGGATTCCCACGCGCCGAGCAGGATTTCGTCCTTCGACCAGAAGCCCGACAGCGGCGGCACCCCCGCGATGGCCAGCCAGCCGACGATGAACGTGATGGCGGTGATCGGCATCAGCTTGCGCAGGCCGCCGTAGTTCCGCATGTCCTGATCGTGGTGCATGCCGTGGATGACCGAGCCCGAGCCCAGGAACAGCAGCGCCTTGAAGAACGCATGGGTGATCATGTGGAAGATCGCAGCCACATAGGCGCCGGTACCGACGGCCAGGAACATGTAGCCGAGCTGGCTGACCGTCGAGTAGGCCAGCACCTTCTTGATGTCGTTCTGCGACACCGCGATCGTGGCCGCGAACAGCGCGGTGAAGGCACCGACCCAGGCGATGAGATCGAGCGAGGTCAGGCTGCCGAGGAATTCGTGGCCGGCGGCGACATCGAGCACCGGGTTCATGCGGGTCAGCAGATAGACGCCGGAGGTCACCATGGTGGCCGCATGGATGAGGGCCGAGACCGGGGTGGGGCCGGCCATGGCGTCGGGCAGCCACAGGTACAGCGGGAACTGCGCCGACTTGCCCGCCGCGCCGACCAGCAGCAGCAGGGTGATCGCGGTGGCGGTGACCTGGGCCGTGCCGCTGGCCTGGGGGAGGAAATCGGCGTAGGCGATCGAGCCGAAGGTGAAGAAGACCAGGAACATGGCGACCATGAAGCCCCAGTCACCGATGCGGTTGGTGACGAAGGCCTTCTTGCCGGCGGTCGCATTGGCCGGATCGGTGAACCAGAACGAGATCAGCAGGTACGAACAGGCCCCCACGCCTTCCCAACCGAGGAAGGTCAGCAGCAGGTTGTCGCCCAGGATCAGCACCAGCATCGAGAACACGCACAGGTTCAGGTAGACGAAGAACTTCGAGAACTGTTCGTCGCCGTGCATGTACCCGATCGAGTACAGGTGGATCAGCGTGCCGACCCCGGTGACGAACAGGGCCATACCGATCGAGAGCGGATCGGCCAGGAAGCCGATGTCGACCGAGAAGTCGCCGGCCGGAATCCAGGTGAAGATCTTCTGCACGTACGCGTCGCCGCCATCGTGACCGAACAGGCCCCGTTCGGCCTCGTCGCGGCCGAGCAGGCCGAAGAACACCAACACGGTGGCCAGGAACGAGCCGCCCACCATCGCAGTGGCGAACCAACCGGCCAGCGGTTCACCCAGCCGCTTGCCGAACGCGACCAGGAGCACGAAACCGAGCAGCGGCAGCGCGGGAATGAGGAAGGTGAGATCGAGGAGTTCCATCGTGGCCCGCTATCCCCTCAACACCGAGAGATCGTCGGCGGTGGCACCGGGACGTCGCCGCATGATGGCCACGATGATGGCCAAGCCGACGACGACTTCGGCCGCCGCGACGACGAGCACGAAGAACACCGACAGCTGTCCGCCGAGATCGCCGAGTTCGGTGCCGAACGCCACGAAGGCCAGGTTGACGGCGTTGAGCATCAGTTCGACGCACATGAACATCACCAGTGGATTGCGGCGGACCAAGAGGCCGACCGCACCGGTGCTGAACAACAGCACCGACAGCACCAGATAGAACTCGTAGCCGATCATGCGTCCACCCCGGCGGCGTCTTCATCAGCATCGGCATCAGCCGACGCTTCATCGTCGGCATCGGTGGTTCCATGTGACCCGGCGTCCGCGGCGTCTTCGGCCGCAGTCTCCTCCAACCGGGCCTCATAGGCGGCCAGGCGTTCGTCGATGACCGACTCGCCCAAGGGGGCGAGATCGCCCTTCACCTTGCGCACCATCACGACCGCACCGACGACGGCGATCGTCAGCAAGAGGCCGGTGAGTTCGAAGGCAAAGACCCAATCGGTGAACAACCGGTTGCCGAGTTGCTCGATGTCGGAGGCGGTCTGATCGACCGTGCTACCCGCCGTCGGCGGTGCCACCTTGTTGGGCTGCGCGGTGCCGCTGAGCGAGTCGGCGCCGGCGATGACCGCGGTCAACATGGCCGCGATGAACCCGGCCCCGATCAGCACCGCGACCGGCCGTTGACCGCCGATGGGGTCGACGCCTAGCTGTTCGGCCCGGTCGACGCCGAGCAACATGATCACGAACAAGAACAGGATCACGATGGCGCCGGCGTAGACCACGACCTGCACGGCGGCCAGGAAGTGGGCCTCCTGCAGGATGAACAGCACCGCGACGCTGAACAGGGTGCCGACCAGGGAAAGCGCCGAATGCACCGGGTTGCGGGACAAGATGACGCCCCACGCACCGAGCAGCACGAACGCGCCGGCGACGAAGAAGACGACGTAGTCGACGTTGGAGGCGTCCATCAGTGGCCACCATTCCCGTCGTGAGCGTCGCCATCGGCGCCGTCAGCGTCAGCGGCCGCTTCGGTCTGGCCGGCCTCGGGATCGCGCACGCCGTAGCCGAGTTCGCCCGACCAGGCCACCCGGCCCTGATAGTCGGCATCGCCCGATGACGACGTGGCCCGCATCCAGGCCGACGTGGTGTCGGCTTCGCCCGGACGCCAATCTTCCCAGGGCAGCTTCTGTGGTTGACCTTCGTCGTCGACCACGAGCTCGGCCTTGGTGTAGATGGCGTCGGCCCGGTTCGAGAAGGAGAACTCGAACAGCTTCGATTCGGTGATGGCTTCGGTCGGGCAGGCCTCGACACAGAGGTCGCAGTGAATGCAGCGCAGGTAGTTGATTTCGTAGATGTAGCCGTAGCGCTCGCCCGGTGAGACCGGATCGTCGACCGGGTTGTCCTGGCCCCGCACGTAGATGCACTTGGCCGGGCACACGCCGGCGCACAGCTCGCACCCGATGCACTTCTCCATGCCGTCTTCGTAGCGATTGAGCACGTGACGACCGTGGAGGCGCTCGGCCTTGGGCCGCTTGACCTCCGGATATTCGGTGGTGACCCGCTCTTCGAAGAGCTTGTTGAACGTGACGGCAAAGCCTTCGAGGTAGCCCATTACGACTTGCTCCCCTCGAATTCAGTGGTGCCGAGTTCATCGGCCAGGCGTTCCCGCCGGGCGGTGTTGATGGCCCCCATCAGCAGCGCGCCACCGACGATGAACGCGCCGAGGGTGACGGCGATGACCGCGGCCAGGCCGCCGGTTCCCCAGTCCTGATCCTGGGCCACGTTGCGGGCGGCCAGGAACAACACCCAACCCAGCGCCACCGGGATGAGCAGCTTCCAGCCGAGATCCATCAACTGGTCGTAGCGCAGCCGGGGCAGGGTGGCCCGGAACCACACGAAGATGAAGAGGAACACGAGCAGCTTGAGCAGGAACCAGATGGTGGGCCAGAGCCAGGTGAGCCCGAAGAAGATCGGCCCGGCCGGCCCGCCGAAGAACAGGGTGACGATGATGGCCGACATGGTGACCGTGTTCATGAACTCGGCCAGGAAGAACAACGCGAACCGAATCGAGCTGTACTCGGTGTGGAAGCCACCGACGAGCTCTTGCTCGGCCTCGACCAGGTCGAACGGCGGCCGGTTGAGTTCGGCGGTGCCGGCGATGAGGAAGATGACGAACGGCACGAAGCCGGTGACGATGACGTTCCAGTTGGGGATGAACCCGGCGAACCCCTCGGCCGCCTGGCCCGCCACGATCTCGTTGGTGCTGAGCGACCCGGACTGCAACAGCACCGCGACCACCGACAACCCGAGCGCGGCTTCGTAGCTGACCATCTGGGCCGAGGCTCGCACCGAACCGAGCAGTGGGTACTTCGAGCCCGACGCCCAACCGGCCAGCATGATGCCGTACACGGCCAGCGACGACATGGCCAGGAACAACAGGATGCCGATCGGCGGATCGGCCACCTGGACCAACGTCTCGTGGCCGAACCAGCTGACCCGGCCTCCATTGCCGTCGTTGAAGTTGCCGCCGACCGGCACGATGACGAACACCAGGAAGGCCGGAACCAACGACAGGTAGGGCGCGAGCTGGAAGACGACCCGGTCGGATTTCTCGGGGATGAGATCCTCTTTGAAGAACAGCTTGATGCCATCGGCCAGGGTCTGCAGGATGCCCCACGGCCCGGCCAGGTTCGGGCCGATGCGGTTCTGGAAATCGGACACGACCTTGCGTTCGAACCACACCATGAACATCACGGTGATCATCAACAGCACGAACGCGACGACGACCTTCAACGAGACGATGCCGACTTCTTCCCAACCGATCGGGTCGATGAGCAGCGGATCGAGGGCCAGCATCGCCGCGTGCATTGGCGCGTTCATCGGGTGGCCTCCACCCGCACACCGGTGACCGGCTGGCGACAGTCGACCAGGTCGAACGCATCGGCGCCGGCCCGGTGGGTGATCATGGCCACGTTGCCCTTGGGCACGCCGGCGTCGGGGACGGCGGGCACCGAGATGGTCCCCACCGATGACAACACGGTGACTGAATCACCAGCAGCCACACCCAGACCGTCGAAGTCGGCCGGCGCCATGGCCAACTGAGCGGGCGGCGCGAGAGCGGCGCTGGATTCGCAGTGGCTGAGCATCGTGCCGGTGTCGTACATGCCTCGCGTGGCGATCAGCCGGTAGCCGTAGCTGTCGGTGACCACGGCAGGAGCCGGTTCGGGCTGGTAACCGCTGAGCGGACCGGCGACGACGATGCCGTCTTCCTGGGCTGCTTCGAGGTTGTCGAGGGTGATGCCGGCGTAAATCGGAGCGACCTGGGCCAGCTCGGCCCAGACGTCTTCGGCCGATTCGATGGCGAGGTCGTGACCCATCTGGAACGCGAGCTCGGCGGCGAGGATCCAGTCGGCGCGGGCGGTGCCCGGCGGGGTGACCTTCTGGGCCAACACGCTGACCCGACCTTCGAGGTTGGTGAAGGTGCCGGCGACCTCGGTCGGTGCGGCGGCGGCCAGGACGATGTCGGCAGCGGATGCGATCGAGTCGGTGACGAACAGGTCGACCGCGATCACCGTGTTGGCCGCCTCGAGGGCCCGGCGAGCGAGTTCGTGATCGGGGAAGTCGTTGATGGGGTCGGCCCCGAGCAACACCAGCGTGTCGATGCGACCATCGGCCGCGGCGGCCAGTATCTCGGTGGTGGTGAGGCCGGGTTCGGTCGGCGCGGTCGCCCAGGTCGTCGGCGTCGGGCCAACGGTTTGGCGACCGGGCAGCAGCCCGGGGCCCATGCCCATGTCGAGCGCGCCGTGGACGTTGCCGCGGGTGAGGGCCGACAGGAACGTGGCCTCGGGAAGGGCGGCGTGTAGTGCAAACGCGGCAGCGACGGTCGGAGCCGCTTGCTCGGCGAGCGACGGGCGCCCGACGATGACGGTGACCGGGCCATCGAGTTCGGCTGCTGCAGCGGTGATCGCGGCGCCGCTGACGCCGGCGGTGTCGGGTGACGAACCGCTTCGGGCCGCGACCAGAGCAGCGGCCAGTTTGTCGACCTCGCCGGCCGCGGGGCGCAGCGAGTGCTGGGCGTACGGGCTGAGGCCGGTGCTGCGACTGGTGAGCTCGATCAGGGTCACGCCGTCCTCGACCACGGCATGGCGCAGCCGCAGGAACAACGCGCCGAGCGTCTCCTTGGGGTCGGGGCCCATCAAGATGACCGTGCCGCCCGGCGCACACGCCTGATCGATCGTGGCCCGCGGCAACGACAACACCGCCGCGCCGGGGAGGCCATCGCCGAGTTGGGCATCGAC
>JABDJW010000139.1 GCA_013002375.1 Acidimicrobiales bacterium
GGTCGGCACGATCGGTGGCCGAGCCAGCTACTTCCTACGCGGCACCAAGCACCTGTTGCCGGTCGATGCCTGCCCGGTGGCACACCCGCTGGTCGAGGAACTGATCGTCGATGGCCGCTTCGGCATCGCGGCCGACGTGATGATCCGGGTCGGCGCGCGTACCGGCGACCGCATGGTCGTCGTCGGGCCCACCGCCGACGACGTACTGGTGCCCGACGATGTGTTGGTGGTCGGCGCCGACGAGCTGAAGGCTCGCAAGCGGGCGTGGATCACCGAGCGAGCGGCCGGCCACACCTTCCGGGTGTCGGCCCGGTCGTTCTTCCAGGCTCGACCCGATGGTGCCGACGCCCTGGTCGAGGCAGTGCATCGCCACCTCGGCCCGGTGTCAGACACCGACACCATCGCCGACCTCTACGGTGGCGTCGGCCTGTTCGCGGCGTCGATGCCCGAGGCGGCGCCGATCACGTTGGTCGAATCGAGCCCCAGCGCGGTGGCCGATGCCAAGTACAACCTGGCCGACCACAACGTCCGGGTGGTCAAGACCAAAGCCGAGAAGTGGACGCCGGACCGCACCGACATCGTCATCGCCGATCCATCCCGGGAGGGGCTGCACCCCAAGGCGGCCCAACGGATCTCGCAGACCCGATCCGATCGGGTCGTGCTGGTGAGTTGCGATCCCGCAGCCATGGCGCGCGACGTCGGCGAGCTGGGCACCTACGGCCTGAAGCTGCAAGCGCTGACGATCGTCGATCTCTTCCCCCAGACCAGCCACATCGAAACAGTGGCGAGTTTTTCCCGTTAGGCGGGGAGGAGCGTGCTCTTCATCCAGGCCGCGGTGGTTTCGAGGCCTTCGCGCAGTGGGCGGGGCTCGATGGTGGGGAACAGCTCGGCGACCAGGTCGCCGGCGGCCTGCGAGTGCGGCACGTCGCCGGCCCGGTTCTCGATGTGTTGGAGCTCGAGTTCCTGATCGAGCAGCTCGGCGATCAGTTCGATCACCGACAACAGCGTGGTGCGGGTGCCGAAGGCGAGGTTCACCGGCTCGGCGCAGGACACTCGGCGCAGGATGGCGTCGGTGATCACCGACGTCACGGTGCCGACGTAGGTGAAGTCGCGGCTCTGGGTTCCGTCGCCGTGCACGGTCAGGGGTTGGTTGCGCAGCGCAGCATCGAGGAAGGCGGGCACGACGGCCGCATACGCGTGGCCGGCCGCCTGCAGCGGGCCGAACACGTTGAAGAAGCGGAAGGCCAGCGCCGGCAGTTCGTAGCTGTGTCCGTAGGCGAGGGTGTACGCCTCGGCGGCCAGCTTGCTGGCGGCATAGGGAGAAATCGGGCGGGTGGCCAGTCCTTCGTGTTTGGGCAGTTCGGGGTTGGCGCCGTAGACCGAGGACGACGAGGCGACGATGATCTGGCGGCCGCCATCGCGTCGAGCCCCCTCCAACACGTTGACCGTGCCGCTGGCGTTCACCAGGTGGCTGGGCACCGGATCGGCCACCGAGCGCGGTACCGAGGGGCGCGCCGCCAGGTGCACGATGGCATCGGCCTGTTCGAGCACCGGGTCGAGTTCGTGGGTGTCGAGAATCGAGCCGACCACCAGGTCGGCGTTGGTTCCCTCGAGGTTGCGGGGGTTGCCGGTCGACAGGTCGTCGAAGGCGATGACCCGACCGATGCCCGGCGTGTCGAGCAGCTGCCGACAGAGGTTTGCGCCGATGAACCCCGCGCCGCCGGTGACCACGATCACCTTGGTCTCGCTCACAGCTTCCACGTCAACCGGTTCCTCTCCGCGCCGGCACGGCCGGCCCACTTTCACAACAGATCTCCAATCGGCGGCGATTGGTCCGACCTGAGGGCCCCGAAACCGGTAGTTTTCGGGTTCGAACAATGCGGATACTGCAGCTGATCTCCGATACCGACCGCCGCGGCGCGCAAGTTTTTGCGATCCAGTTGGCTGATCGCCTGAACACTCGCGGCCACGAGGTCACGACCGAGGCGCTCGTCGCCGGAGCGTCGGCGGCCGATGTCGAGGCGGGCGTGCTGTCCTCGGATACCAAGTGGCGAGGCGCGGTCAGCCCGTTACGCAAGGTGGGCAACAGCTATGACATCGTCGTCGCCCACGGCTCGAGCACCCTGCCGGCGGTCAAGGCGGCCCGCCTGAAGGTGCCGTACGTGTACCGCAGCATCGGCGACCTCACCCATTGGGTCGACACCAGGCGCAAGCGCTTCTGGGTGTCGAAGGCACTGCGGTCAGCTGCTGGTGTCACCGCGCTGTGGCCCAGCGTCGGTCAAGATATCGTCCACGTCTTCGGGGTGCCCAAAGAGCGGGTGCGGGTCATTCCCAACGCCAGCGATCCCGAGGACTTCACGCCGATCACCCCCGAGGAGCGGTCCCGGTCGCGCCAGGCCCTCGGCCTCGACGCCGACACCTTCGTGGTCGTCTCGGTCGGCGCGCTGGCGCCCGAGAAGCGGCTCGACCGGCTGGTCCATGCCGTGAGCCGCATCGACGATGCCCATCTGCTGATCGCCGGCGACGGACCTTCGGCCGACATCGTCGAGCGTCGGGCGGCCGAGCTCAAAGCGCCGGTCACCCTGTTGGGTGCGGTGGCGCGGGCGCAGGAGGTCATGGCCGCCGGCGACGTGTTCGCGATGTGCAGCGAAACCGAAGGCCAGCCCGGGGTGTTGATCGAGGCCGGCCTTCGCGGTCTGCCGCTGGTCAGCACCGATGTCGGCGGCGTGCGCCAGATCGTCCGGCCCCGGGAGACCGGCTTCCTGATCAAACCCGACGAGAGCGGGCTCATCGATCGCATCGCCGGCGCGCTCGAGAAGTCCCGGACCGAAGGCCCGGCGCTCGGCCGGAATGCTCGCGAGCTGTGTGCGTCGACGTTCTCCCTCGATCGGGTCGCAACCCAGTGGGAGAACTTCCTGACCGAGATCGTCGCCGCTCGCGGTTCCGGGTAGCGCAGGCCGCAGTCAGAACAATTCGATGTCGGCCAGCGAGAGGTGCATCCGCGACAGCGGCGGCGCCAGGGAGGCCAGCGGTCGGGTGGTGAGCAGCGGGCCCTGGCCCGGGATGGGCAGCAGGCCGCGCCGCAGCTGACCGGGGCCGGCCAGCAGCAGATAGTCGGCATCGACCGCCCGGCGGAGCGCCTTGAGCAGGGGAGCGAGGGCGCCGGCGTCGGGGAGCAGCAGGTCGGCAACCGTGGCTTCGACTGCTCCGCCGCGGCCCCGCAATCGGAAGATCGCCGTGCCCTCTCGGGGGTCGCGCCCCAGGGTGACGGCCCGATAGTGCAGCTCGGGCAACCCGTAGCGCCATCGGTAGTACGCCGGTGTCCGGTTGGTCCGGAAACCGGGATCGGTGCCCGCGTCGAGCGGTTGGAGTTCGGCCGCGACCGCGTCGTCGGCGAAGATCTCGGGCGCCGGTCGGCCCGCCGAGGATGCCCGAGACCACTTCTCGGCCGCGGTGCGGGCCGAGGCCATCCGCAGCGCCGAGCGGAGCCCGGTGGGGCGGGCCGCGATCGGGACCCGACCGGCCTCCGACCACCCCATCTTCAGGTAACCGGGCCGGCTCTGGTCGTTCGGCGTGTTGAAGATGAACTCGGTGCCGGCTTCGGTCAGTTCGTCCACCGCCAGCATGGTGAGCTTCTTGAAGATGCCCCGACCTTGGAACTCCGGGTCGGTGGCGGTATCGACCGGTCGGGCCGCGCGAACCACTGCGCCCGAAGCATCCAGGAACTCCCAACGCAGCATGGTGCGGAATCCGGCCAGCCGGTCACCCGCGACGGCTACCCATTGTGGTGAAGCGCCGAACGGATTCTGTTCGTGCTTCCACCGGAACAGCGCTTCGTTGGGCTCGCCGGCGGTCCAGCCCAGGGCTCGGCCCGCGAGGGCGACGATCTTCTCGGTCTCGGTGGGCTCGGCGGCCCGAACGGTGATCTCCACGACGGCCAGAGGTTAGTGGCCCGACCGGTCCGTCCCGGGTTCGTGGGGTTGGCTCAATCGGGGCGCGGCCGGGCCGATGGGAACCCCGTGACCACAACCCTGCTCCGGCGTTCCTTCTTTCGGCGCGCCGCGAAAGCCGTTGCCCATGCCGGCGATCAGGTTCGTCCCCCGAAGCGGGGGCTGGTGATCCTGGCGTACCACCGGGTGGGCGGACGCACCCCGGTCGAGGTCGACCTGCCGACCGGTTTGTTCGAGGAGCAGATGGCCGCCTTGGCCAGAACCAAGTCGGTGTTGCGCCTCGACGATGCGGTCGCTCGTCTGGCCCGGGGCGAAGACCTGACCGGCCGGGTCGTGGTCACGTTCGACGACGGCACCGCTGATTTCGAGAGCGACGCCCTGCCGGTCCTGGAGTGCTACCACCTTCCGGCGACGCTGTACGTGGCCACCGATTTCGTCGACCAGAATCGTCCGTTTCCCGACGACGGGAAGCCGCTGAGTTGGGCTGCGCTCGCCGACTGCGTTGCGACCGGCCTGGTCGATGTCGGCTCGCACACCCACACCCACGTGCTGCTCGATCGGGTCACCACGGCCGAGGCCATCGACGAGCTCGAACGCTCGATCGACCTGATCAACACCAACCTGCAGCTCGACGCCGACCACTTCGCCTATCCGAAAGCGGTGGCGCCCAGCGCTCCCGTCGAGGAGGTCGTACGCGACCGTTTCGTGACGGCCGCGCTGGCCGGCACCCGGCCCAACCCGGCCGGTCGAACCGATCTTCACCGGCTGTCGCGCTCGCCGGTGCAGGTCGCCGACGGCATGCGGTACTTCGAACAGAAGGTCTCCGGCGGTATGAGGCTCGAGGACGACCTCCGCCGGCTGCTGAACCGGCGCCGCTACGCCGGGTTGCGCCGATGACGGCGATCGGAACCGCCCCGTTGTGGACGCCGGCCGCGAAGCCGCGCTTGGTGCATGTGACCACGACGGACATGAGCCTGGATTGGTTGCTGCGGCCGCAGCTCGAGGCGTTCGCCGCGGCCGGGTACGAGGTGATCGGGGTGTCGGCCCCGGGCCCCCACGTCGAGGCGCTCGAAGCCTCGGGCATCGAGCACGTACCGGCGCTGTGGCTGACCCGCTCCATGGCGGTGTCGTCCGATCTCAAGGCGCTCGGGGAGCTCTACCGGATCTTCCGCCGCCTCCAGCCCACCATCGTGCACACCCACAATCCCAAGCCCGGCGTGCTCGGCCGGATCGCGGCCCGGGCGGCCGGCGTGCCGGTCGTGGTGAACACGGTCCACGGGTTGTACGCCCAGCCCGAGGACCGGTGGTCGAAGCGGCTGGCGGTCTATGGCGCCGAGCGGCTGGCGGCGGCCAACTCCGACATGGAGCTGGTGCAGAATCCCGAGGACGTCGTGACCCTGCGGTCGTTGCGCCTGCCGCGCGACCGTGTCGCCCTGTTGGGCAATGGCGTGGACCTCGATCGATTCCAGCCCGGCCGGCTGACCGCAGCCCAGATCGCCGAAGGCCGCCAGGCGCTCGGTATTGCGTCGGGTGAGGTGGTGGCCGGCGTGGTCGGTCGGTTGGTGAACGAAAAGGGCTATCGCGAAGTGTTGGGTGCGGCCCATCAACTGCGGACGACCCATCCCAAACTGCGGGTGGTGATCGTCGGCCCGTCGGAGCCGGACAAGGCCGACGCGGTGGATCCGGCGCTCGTCGCCCGGGCCGAAGCCGATGGCGTGCTCTTCCTGGGCCAGCGCGACGATGTCGAGGAGCTCTACGGCTTGTTCGATTTCTACGTGCTCGCGTCGTACCGCGAGGGGTTCCCCCGCTCGGCGATGGAAGCTGCTGCTTCCGGTATACCGCTCATCGTCACCGATATCCGCGGCGGTCGACAGGTCGTCGACGACGGGGTCACCGGCCGGCTGGTGCCGGTGCGCGACACCGACGCTCTCGCCCGGGCCATGGGCCAGCTGGCCGAGGACGAAGTGGCTCGCCGCCGCATGGCCGCCGCCGGCCTGGGCAAGGCCCGGCGGGAGTTCGACCAGCAACGTCAGATCGACGTGACGCTGGCTGCGTACGCCCGCCTGCTCGGGCGCTGACCGGCCGCGCGCGGCACGACGTCCTACGGCCGCGCCACCCACATTTTCGGCTCGGTGTGTCGTGACATCGGGCAATGGCGCAATCCGACCCGGTCACGCAGTTGCCACGGCCGGTCCGCGTCCGGAAGATCTGTGGCACGAGGGCGGGCAATGGGGTGCAGCGCGGCAGGCCGAACAGAGGCTTCCTCGGCCGTCAGGCCGAACAGAGGCTTCCTCGGCCGTCAGGCCGAGCAGAGCGTCAAATACTCGCCCTCGAGCCGTGCGGTGGTGCGCTCGGCGTCGAACGACAGGGCCCGGATGCGGGCCGCGTCGCCCAGCCGGCGCCGTAGATCGCGGTCGTCGATCAGCGCCCGGTGGGCGTCGGCCAACCCGGCGGCGTCGTCGATGTCCACGAGCAACGCCTCCTTGTCGTGGCGCACCGCCTGGGGGATGCCGCCGGCGCGGGTGGCGGCGACCGGGCGGCCCAGCGCGAGGGCGTCCATCAGGGCGACCGGAAGGCCCTCGTGGCGCGACGACATCGTGAACACGTCGAACGCCGCGGTGACCGCGGTGGCATCGGGTCGATACCCGGCCAGAATCACCCGATCGCCCAGCCCGAGCCGTTCGTGCTGCTCGATGATGGCCGCCTCGAGCGGGCCCTGACCGACCAGTAGGTACCGGCAATTGGGGCGGGAGCCGACGACATCGGCGGCGACATCGAGCAACAGGTCATAGGCCTTCTCGTTGCGGTAGTTGGCGACCGTTCCGATCACGACCTCGTCGTCGCTCAGGCCGAACTCGGCCCGGATCTCGGCCCGCCGCGCGGCCAGCGCCTCGGTGCGAGCCACATCGATGCCGTGCACGACCACGTCGACGGCGGAAGCAGACGGCATGGTGGCCGCGACATCGTCGGACACCGCGAAGGTGCGGCTGTCGAGACCGATGGTGGCTCGATTGGCCAAGCGGGTGATCGGGTGGTGCCGTGGCCACCGGTTGTGCTCGGTGGCGACAACGTGGGGCCGCCGGTCGGGCGGCAAGGCCCGGGCCATGATGCGCACGGTGGCGGCCAGCAGCGGCGAGTGCACGTGCACCACGTCGAACGGGGTGTCGATCAGCAGCCGGCGCAGCCGGGGAATCCAGGCCCCGGCCGGCGCCCGAGTCCCGGTGGACGGCCACGTACCCGTGGAGAAAGTCGGTTCGGGGGTCAAGCAGACCGCCGGTACGCCTTGTTCGGCCAGTAACGGCACCAGGTGGTTCTTCTCGGGCACGACGTAGGCGACCACATAGTCGAACCGGCCGCGATCGTGCTTGCGGGCGTGCTGCACCAAGAGCTGCTCGGCGCCGCCGGGACCGAGGCCCTTGATCAGCTGCAGCACGCGTATGCGTCCTGGCTTCGCCGGGTTGGGTCCTGGCTCAGCCATGGTGGCTCCGGATCGTGGCGATCACCCGCTGTTGGTCCCGTTCGGTCAGCGCCGAGCCCGATGGCAGGCAGACGCCCGTCGCGAAGATCTCGTCGGCGACTGCGCCGCCCCGGCAGGGGAGTCCGGCAAAGACCGGCTGTTGATGCATGGGCTTCCAGGCCGGCCGAGCCTCGATGTCATCGGCGTCGAGCTTGGCGATGAGCTCGTCGCTGGAGAGGCCGTAGGCGTCGGCGTCGATCGTGATCACGGTGAGCCAGTGATTGGGGGTGCCGTAGTCGGGGCGGGGTAGGAAGCCCACGCCGGCGATGTCGGCCAGTTGGTCGCGGTAGCGCTGTTCGACGATCTGCCGGGCCCCGATCCGGTCGTCGAGCTGGTCGAGCTGCGACCGGCCGAGGGCGCCCAGCAGGTTCGACATGCGGTAGTTGAAGCCGATTTCCCGGTGCTCATAGTGGAGCTCGGGTTCGCGGGCCTGGGTCGACAGGAACCGCACCCGTTCGACGATCGCCGCATCGTTGCTCACCAGCATGCCGCCGCCGCTCGTGGTCAAGATCTTGTTGCCGTTGAACGAGAACACCCCGGCAAAGCCCATCGAGCCGGCCGGGCGGCCCCGGTACGTGGCGCCGAGCGCTTCGGCTGCGTCGACGATCAACGGAACCTCGAACTCGGCGCACGCGGCTTCGATGCGGTCGTAGTCGGCGCAGTGGCCGTAGAGATCGACCGAGATCACCGCGGCAGGAAGTCGGCCCCGTCGGGCCTGCGCGGCGAGGTCTTCGCCCAGAAGGTCCGGATCGAGGTTCCACGAGGCCGACTCGCTGTCGACGAAACGGGGGGTGGCGCCGGTATAGGTCACCGCATTGGCCGTTGCCACGAACGTGGCGGTCGGCACAATCACCTCGTCGCCACGGGCAACGCCGGCGACGAGGAGCGCCAGATGCAGACCGGCGGTGCCGCTGCTGAGGGCGGCGGCATCGGCCACGCCGGTTCGAGCCGTGATGTCGGCTTCGAAGCCCGCGACGGCCGGGCCGGTGGGTGCGATCCAGTTGCTGTCGAAGGCCTCGAGCAGCGCCTGGCGATCGAGATCGGTGACGTGCGGTGGGGAAAGCAGAATGCGGGCCACGAAGTGGGTCTCCAGGGCGGTCTTCAGGGCGGTGTTCAGGCGGTATTCGAAATAGCGGGAGCCCGACAAACTTTCGCCCGTCAGGCTCTTACGTTCCCTCTCCATCGGCCGATAGGGACACGCATCAAGGACTGCCAATGTCCCGCCGGGCCGTACACCCGGTGCACTTCGATCAGGATCTCTGCATACCAAATGGAATTGGTTCGCTTCGCTCGGTTGCTACGGCAACGCTGGCGCCTTCTGGGCGCCTTCGTGCTCGTTGGCATCGTCGGTGGGTTCGTCAGCGCGTCGGTGTCAGCCGATGTCGACCCGCTACCCGTCGAGATCACCCGCTACCGCGCGTCCCACACCCTGATCAACAACAACAACCTGCCGAGCGAGAAGCGCAAGGTCGACACCAAGAACCTGGCCCAGATGGCGCAGCGCGTCACCCAGGGTGCGGTGCCGGCTCGTGTCGCCGGGTTGCTCGACCTCACCGAGGCCGAGGTCACCAGCCGTACATCGATCGTCGTCGACTCCAACAGCCAGTCGATGGAGATCACCGCGGTGGGCGAGACCGCAACCAGCGCAGTGGAACTGGCCGACGCGCTCGGCACCACCTTGTTGCTCGAACTGGCCGATGATGCCTCCCGAATCCAAGAAGGCGAACAGGCGCTGATCCAACAGCGGCTCGACGTCGCGACCAGTGGTCTGGCCGAAGTCACCGCCGCTCTGGCCACCGAGACCGACGAAGAAGAAATCCGCCGGCTGCGCGATGACGAGAACCGGTTGGCCAACGATGTGTCGCGGGCAGAAACCGACCTGCAGCGCAAGATCGCCGAAGGCATCCCTCTCGTGCCGCTGCAGACGCTCGAGCCGGCGGTGGCGTCCGAGATCGGCGAGCGCGCCTATGAAGCCGCGCTCGTTGCCGGTCGCACCAACCAGAACATCCTGAACGGCTTCGGCCCGACCGTCTTCGACGAGGCCTCCGGTCCGCGACAGAGCGGGTTGCCGATTCCGACCAGCCCGACCGGTCGCGCGCTGATCGGCGCTGCATTCGGGTTGTTCCTGGCCGTCGCGCTGGTCCTGTTGCTCGACCGCATGGACCCACGACTGCGCACCAAGGACGATGTCGAAGAAGCGCTCGACCTGCCGGTCGTCGCCGAGATTCCTCCGCTCAACCGACGCCAGCAGCGCGAGACCGAGGTGCTGGCCTTCACCGCCGGTCGCTCCCGGGCGGCCGAGGCGTATCGCATGTTGCGCTCGTCGCTCGACTACGCCCGGTCGGCCATGATGCAGCGCCCCGACCGCGACGGCGGCGCGCAGGTGGTGCTGATCACCTCGCCCGGTCCTTCCGAAGGCAAGACGACGACCGTGGCCAACACCGCGGTGGTGATGGCCGAAGCCGACCAGGAAGTGCTGGTCGTCAACTGCGACTTCCGCCGGCCCCGCTTGACCGACTACCTCGGCGGCTCCGACCGGGCGCAGCAGGTCAACCTCACCGCGGTGCCCGGCGTGCACCTGATCACCCACGTTCTACCGGAGGTGGGTTCGCACACCCCGGCCGAAGTTCTGGCCGCCCAACGCCGCGTGATCGAACGGGCACGCGATCGATTCGACGTGATCCTGCTCGACACCGCCCCGCTCCTCACCACCAACGACGCGGCCGACATCCTGGAAGCGGCCGATCACGTCGTACTGGTGGTCTCGACGACCCGGACCACCCGAGAGGCTGCCGACCGTGCCGTCGAGCTCCTCGAGCGGCGGAAGGCGTCGATCCTGGGGGTGACGTTGATCGGTGCCCGCGACGTGCCCAACGCCCGCGAGTACTACTACGACGGCGACGACCCGTACCTCACCCGCAATGCCGGCAACAAGAAGTCGCGGAGCGGCGCTCGACCGGGCCTGCTCGATCGATTCCGGCGGACGGTCGGTAGTACTGAGCCCATCGGCCCGAGCCCGCACAACCCGGCGACCATCGCTGATGCAACCGTGCACTCCGGCCCGGCTCGCGAGCGCCGACCGGTCGCCGCGCCGCAGACCGCGCCCCCGGCCGCCACTGCCTCAGGACCGGCTGCTACTCCAGCGCCGGTCGCGCCGTCGGCGAAGGTGAAGGCTCCATCGGCTGCTCCGACCATTCCGCGGTCGGCCCCGGTGTCGGCCGACGCCGATACCCCGGCTCGTGAGTTCCGGGCGCCTCGGCCGTCGGCCCCGCGCTACCGCTCGACCCGCCCGGCGTTGCGGGTCCGAACGGTGAACCGCCGGGAATCGAACGACCAAGAGCGGTGACGGTCGTGGCGTCGGTTCTGCCCCGGCCGAGCGAACGGCAGGCTCGTACCGCGGCGGACGCCAAACCAGCCGCACCCTCCCTGAACTGGATGCGGCCTGCGGGCCTCATCGTCTTGGGGATCGCCATAGCGTTGTTCATCTACGGCGCGTACGGACAAGGGCGCGACACGTTGGGAGCCGTCTTGTTCGTCCCGGCGCTCCTGGTACTGATGTTTCCGATCGTGCGCCGAATCGAGCAGAGCGAGACTCGTTTCGACCTCGGTGCGCTGTTGTGGTTTGCACTGGCCACCAAATTCGCCGCGACGTACTTCCGCTTTCTCGGCGGAGTCGATTCCGTCGTCTACGACCGCGAGGGCACGCGGCTCGCCGCATCGTTCCGCGACGGTGACTTCTGGGTGTCGACCGGTCGGGACATCCCGGGTACGGGCACGATTCGCTACCTCACCGGTCTGGTGCACCTGCTGACCAACTCGAGTTACGTGGGGACCTTCCTGGTCTATTCCCTGCTCGGCTTTCTCGGTTCGGTCATGTCGTACCGAGCCTTCGTTCGGGCGGTGCCCGAAGGCAATCACCGCCGCTACGCCCTGATCCTGCTGCTCTGGCCGAGCATGTTGTTCTGGCCGTCGAGCATCGGGAAGGAATCGGTGGTGATGTTCGGCATTGGCGCTTTCAGCCTCGGCGCGGCTCGCATCCTGCGGCGGGATCGAGGGGCCATGCTGCAGCTGGCCGCCGGCCTGTTCGTCATGGGAATGGTTCGTCCCCACGTCGCGTTGATCGCGGTGACCGCGGTCGTGGTCGCGCTGATCGTCCGGGCCCGAGTGACGCCCTCGCTCTCGGCCTCGATCGGCAAGGCCGCAGCGATCGTGGTGCTGGTCGCCGTGGGCGGCTACATGGCCTCCGCCACCGAGGACCTGCTCGGTTTGGAGGGGCTCTCGGTCGAGCAAGCGTTGTCGCGCACCACCGAGCAGACCAGCCAGGGCAGCGGCGCGTTCGATGCGACCAACGTGGATTCGATCGTCCAGTACCCGATGGCCGTCGTCACCGTGCTGTTCCGACCGTTCCTGCACGAAGCGCCGAACGGCTTGGCCCAGATCAGCTCACTGGAGAGTATGGCCCTGTTGACGATTCTCCTCCTGGCCGCTCGTCGCTTGGCCGCCAACATCAGGTTCGCCCGTCGCGAGCCGTACATGGCTTTCGCGGTCGCCTACATCCTGGTCTTCTGCTACCTGTTCGCGGCCATTGGCAACTTCGGCATTCTCACTCGTCAACGGGTCCAGGTCCTGCCCTTCGTCCTGGTCCTGGTCGCACTTCCGCTGACCAGCCGACCGGTCGGTCGCCGGGCCCGGCGCATGCGCGGGGAGCTGGCGTGACCGCCCCCGCGATGACCCGCGCGGTTCCGCACCGGTCGCCCAGCGTGCGTCTGGGTCGGAGCGAACACGAGGCCCTGCTGTTCGATGTGAGCTCGCGGGTGCTGCTCGAACTGAACCACTCGGCGGCGGAGATCTGGCTGCGGCTCGACGGCCGTCCGGTGGCCGATCTCGTGGCCGAGCTGGCCTCGACGTATCGCGTCGACGCGACCGTGGTCGAAGCCGACTTCGAAACCGCGATCACCCACTTCGCGGCCAACGGACTTCTGGCCCCCTTCACGGCGGCACCGGCAACACCAGCCCCCGACTCACGGGCGGAGCCGGACCCTGGGCCCGAACGGCGCTGGGCCGAACGTTGGAGCGAACTGCAGACCGTCGCATCGACGACCTCGACTTCGGGTCCGTACCGAGTTGGGCCCGAGACGATGCAGGTCGTGACCAACGACGACGCGTTGCGGACCGAACTCGATCGCGTGCTTCGGCCCCTCCGGGCGCCGGGGCCCGGAGCCGGCGCCCGTCGGTTGTTCGCGGTTGAGCGTCGCCATGGCTGGGTGGTGTCCGTCGATGGCGCCGAGCCAACTCGGGTGGCCACCCGGATCGATGCGCTCACCCACGCGCTCTGGCACGTGAACCAGCTGGCCACCGCACCCCGGGCGGACCGGCTCTCGATGCATGCCGCCGCGGTCGAGATCGACGGACGGGTGCTTGTCCTGCCCGGTGTGTCGAACGCCGGCAAGTCGACCCTGGTGACCGGTCTGGTCGCCGCCGGCGCCCGCTATCTCACCGATGAGGCAGCCCTCCTGGACCGGAACGATCTCGTCGTCGACCCGTTCCCGAAGGCCATTGCCCTCGACCCTGGCTCCTTTTCGTTGTTCCCCGAGCTGAAACCCTCGGTCGGTCCGGCCTTCGTCGCCCATTTGCGCCGCAAGTGGCATGTCGATCCTGCCGCGGTCGGCTCCGTTGGCACCGGTGGGCCGGTCGCCGCCGTCGTGGCGCCGTGCTACGAGCGCGGTGCGCCGACGCAGCTGCAATCGCTGAGTTTCGGCCCGGCCGTCGAACTCCTGCTCGGCGCCACCTTCACCGGCACGCTGGCCGATTTCGACACGGTCGTCGCCATGGCCAATCGTGTGCCCGTGCGAAAACTCAGCGGTGGCGATCTTCATGCGGCGGTAGCCGCTGTGTTCGAGCTGGCCGCCGGGCTCTAGCGAGCGCTACTCCGCGGAGTCGCGTCGTTCGCGCCGGCCGAGGCCCCCGGCCACCGGGGGACCCACCGAGCGCATGGTCTGGGCCTCGACGCGATGGCGCTTCTTGGTCTCGTACTGGGCTTCGTCCGCGGCGCGAAGCAGATCGCTGCTGGTGGTGATGGTCGGTGAGGTGAGGGCAACCCCGCACGACAGCGACCGACCGGCCCGACCCGCTTTGAACAAATCGAGTGCGAGGTCGGCGACCTCGCCGGCTCGGTGCGCATCCGAGCCCTCGATCACGACACAGAACTCGTCGCCAC
>JABDJW010000142.1 GCA_013002375.1 Acidimicrobiales bacterium
GCACGGTCTCGTGGGCCGGGATGTCGCCCATTTCGAAGATCTGGCTCCAGCGGTAGCTGAACCAGCCGTTGCGGATGACCAACACGTTCCGGCCGGTGGCGAACTGGCGGGCGACGGCCTCCATGCCGAAGGTACCGCTGCCGGGAACGACGACGACCGCTTCGGCGCCATACACCGACTTGAGCGTGGTCGAGATGTCGTTCATCACCGCCTGGAACGATTGCGACATGTGGTTGACGGCTCGATCGGTGTACACGACCGAGTATTCGAGCAGGCCATCGGGATCGACGTTGGGGAGCAGTCCGGGCATGGCGATCACTCTAGAGCGCTAGCGTTGCTTCATGGCCAGTGGTGACGAACGAGCGCAAGTACCCGAGGGGCTCGACGGCGGTGGTCTGCGGGTCGCCGTGGTGCGAGCCCGGTGGAATGCCGAGATCGTCGATCGCCTGGCCGCCGGGGTGGGCCGCGGGCTGGCCGACCTCGGGGTGACCGAGGTCGAAACGGTCGAGGTGCCCGGGTGCTTCGAGATTCCGTTCGGCTGCAAGGTTCTGGCCGAATCCGGCCGTGTCGATGCCGTTGTCTGCATCGGTGCGGTGCTTCGGGGCGAGACCACCCACTACGAGCTGGTCTCGGAGGGCGTGGCGCAGGGCGTTCAGGACGTGCAGCTGGCCACCGGCGTGCCGATCGCGTTCGGCGTGCTCACCGTGGAATCGGCCGACCAGGCCCACGCCCGCAGTCAAGAGGCCGGCGGCCACAACGTGGGCGAGGAAGCGGCCCAGGTCGCCGTCGAGATGGCGACCCTACAGCGGGCCTGGCGCACCGAGCGCTAGCACCCGGCCCGCACCGACATCGGGTCGATGTCGATGTTTGGCTCGTTACTAGACGAGGCGGCGCCGGGCCGCCCAGCTCGACAGTTCGTGGCGGCTCGACAGTTGCAGCTTGCGCAGTACCGCAGAGGCGTGGGTCTCGACCGTCTTGACCGAGATCGACAACTTCACCCCGATTTCCTTGTACGCATACCCACGAGCCAGCAGCCGCATGACCTCCTGCTCGCGGTTGGTGAGCAGGTCGAGCTCGGGATCGGCCGGGGCCGGCACCGCAGCCGAGAACGCATCGAGCACGAAACCGGCCAACCGGGGTGAGAACACGGCATCACCCTCGGCGACGCGGCGCACCGCATCGACCAGCTCATCGCTCTTGATCGACTTGGTGACGTAGCCCCGCGCCCCGGCCCGCACCACGTCGATGACGTCCTCGGCCGCATCGGACACCGACAGGGCCAGGAAGGTGATGTCGAGGTCGCGATCGGCCAGCTTCTCGATGACGTCGCGCCCGGTGCCGCTGGTGAGGTGCACATCGAGCAAGACGACATCGGGCTGCGTATCGGCAATGACGTCGACCGCTTCATCCACATCGGCGGCCTCGGCCACGATGTCGTACCGCTGGCCCAACTCGTGGCGCACGCCCTTGCGGAAGAGCTCGTGATCGTCGACCAGCACCACCCGCAATCGTTCGCTTCGACTCATGCCGTATCTCCTCGTGGATCTCCTCGTTGCTCCCGTTGCATCTCTCGTTGACTCTCTCGTTGTATGCGGAGGTGCACCTCGGTGCCCTCCCCCAGCCCGGTCGTGATGTCGGCTTCGCCGCCGGCCCGTTGCATGCGGCCCCGGATGGACTCGGCGATGCCCTTGCGATCATCGGCCACCTCGGTCGGATCGAAGCCGTCGCCGGTGTCGCGCACGAAGGCCTCGACCGAGGTCGGCGTGATCTCGGCGTACACACTGACCCGATCGACGCCGGCGAACTTGGCCGCGTTGGTCAAAGCTTCGCCCACCGCGGCGACGAGCGCCGAGGTCGGCTCGTCGAGCGGACCCGAACCGACCACGACGACCTCGACTGCGACCCCGAACCGATCCTCGACCTGGGCGGCGGTGGCTTCGATGGCCGATTCGATGTCGCCCTCGACCGTGCGTTCGCGACCGTACAACCACGACCGCAGCTCGCGCTCCTGGCGTCGAGCCAACTGCGAGGCCTCCCGGGCATCGTCGGTGCGCTGGATCAGACTCAACGTCTGCAACACCGAATCGTGCAGATGCGCAGCGACCTCGGCCCGCTCGTCGGCCCACAACCGGAGGCGCTGCTCGTCGCGCAGGTCGCGCAAGACCAGCCAGAGCCACGGACCGAACACCAGGCCCAGCCCAACCGAGACCAGTAACGCCGCGACCAGTCCGGTGAGCAGCACGGCCAGCGACACATTGGCGGCCAGGAAGGCCAACAGGCCCAACAACGCCACCGCGCACCCCAGCGCGATCCGTGCGACCGCCACCCGTTGATCGCGCAACGCCCCTCGCATCCCGGCCTCGGTGCTCTTGGAGACCTGCCAGACCACGGCGCCGAACCCGACCAGCACGATGAGCAACGGCCACAGAATCGAGGCCGGCAGTAGCTCGGCGGCCCCTCGGCGAGCCAAGACCAAGCCACCGATCGCGATCAGGATGATGCCCAGACTGCGGCGATCGTTGGACAACCCATTGGGCAGTTCTCGCCGCAAGCGCTCGATCGGGTTCCCGGTGGTCACCCGTTCAGTGTCCCACGTTCGGGGCCGGGACTTCCTCAGGGCCTACCCTCAATGATGCCAGGGTCCCTCAGGGGCAAATCAGGGTCTTCCCCGATGCCACGAGGCCGTTGAAACGTCAGTGTTGAACCCATGAACTCCACGTACGACGAGCCCCCCACACCGGATCCGCCCCCGGCGGACGGCAACCCGCCGTCGGCGGGATCGACCCCGCCGCCCGAGCCTGGTTCCGACCGGCGGCTGCTCCGCACCGAGAACGACAAGATCATCGGCGGTGTGGCCGGCGGCATCGGCCGCTACTTCGGCTTCGATCCCGTGCTGGCCCGCATCGGCTTCGTCGCCGCCACGGCCTTGGGCGGCGCCGGCGCCGTCCTCTACCTGGCCGGCTGGCTACTCATTCCCTCCGACGACGGCACCTCGGTGCTCGGCGACCTCGCCGACCGACCCCGCCGAGTCGACCCGGCCCTGATCGCGGGGCTCATCGCATTGCTGATCGGGCTGTCGATCCTGACCGACGGCTGGATCGATGGCGAGGTGATCTTCGGTCTGGCCCTGATCGGTGGCGGTGTCTACTTCCTGCTCAATCCCGAGCGGGCCAAGCCGGCCGTCGACCAACCCGGGGCCACTCCTCCGGCCCCCGACTTCACGCCCGACCAGTACACGAGCTCCGAGTACGGCGCCAGCCCGGAGTACGGCGCTGCACCCACGACGCCGCTGGCCGCCCGGCCGCCCTATGAGCGGCCGGCGGCGCCACCCCCACCCCAGTTCGAGCCGAGGGTGCCGAAGCCCAAGCCGCCCCGGAGCCCCCTCGGCCTGCTCACGATCGGCACCCTGATGCTGTACGCCGGCGTGATGGTCACCGCATCGACCGCCGACTGGTTCGAGGTCGACCGCACCGCCGCTTGGGCCGGGGCCCTGGGCATCGTCGGCGCGGCCCTCGTCCTGAGCGCCTGGTTCGGCCGGGCGCGCGGCCTGATCGGCCTCGGCATCATCCTCGCCCTGATCACCACCGCCTCGAGCTTCGTGAACTTCGAGTTCTACGAGGGGGTCGGCGAGCGCACCTACACCGCGGCGAGCTTCGACGCCCGCAACGGCGACTACGAGCTCGGCGCCGGCCAGCTGGTGATCGACCTCGGCGATCTCGACCTGACCGAGGACCGCACCCTCGAGGCCGATCTGTCGTTCGGCGAGATGATCATCACCGTGCCCGACGACGTGAACCTCGAAATCGACAGCACCGTTCGGATGGGCGAACTCGAAGTACTCGACGACTACGACGACGGCCCCAACAACGACATCGACCTGACCACCGGCCCCGAGACCTCGCCGCTCGACGGGATCACCACCCCCGACCCCGACCTGCCCACCCTCACCATCAACGCCTTCGTAGGCTTCGGCCGACTGGAGATCAACCGATGAACCGCCACCCGCTCGATCGCACCGCCCTCGTCTTCGGCGCCATCTTCACCGCCATCGCCCTCGCCACCGGCCTCGGCCGGATCAACGGCATCGCGTTCAGCGACGGCACCCTTTTCGGGATCGCCGCCATCACGGTCGGCGCCATCGTCCTCGGCATCACGGGGTGGCAGGCCATCATGGGCGAGCCGGATGCGGACCCGGACGCCGGGGACGCAGTGGGCTCAGGCTCCGATGACCTCGGCCAGTAGCTCATAGCTACGCACCCGGGCCTCGTGATCCCAGGTGATGGTCACCGCCATTGCTTCGTCGGCACCGTACGCCTCGGCCAGGTCGCGTAGCTGCTCGGCCGCCTGGGTGGGGTTGCCGACGATCATGGCCTTGCGGCCGGTTCGCACCGCGCCCAGCGGCCCGGGGGCCGGCAGCTCCTGCGGTGGCGGGATCGGGCCTTGCAGGCCGCGGCTACGCCAGGCCTGCACGCTGGTGGCCAGCCGGTGCGCATCGGCCTCGGTCTCGGCGCAGAGGAGGGAGGCCGCCACCAGGACCTCCGGTTCGGGATGGGCCAACGACGGTTGGTACTGCTGCCGGTAGGCCTCGGCGATGGCCGGCCCGTCGGCCACGGTGATGAAATGGGCAAAGCCGAGCGGTAGCCCGAAGTGGGCCGCATAGGCGGCGCTGTCGGCGCTCGAGGCCAACACCCAGACGTGGGGTTGGCTCGGCGGCCGCGGGGTGGCCTGGACCTTGCCGGCGAACGGGCTGTCGGGGTCGAGTTCGCCCCGCAGGTACCCGAGGAGGTCGTTTACCGTGTTCGGGTAGCGCTCGACGCTCACCGGCCGACTGGTCGGCGCCAGCGCGTACGCGGTGATCTGATCGGAGCCCGGTGCCCGCCCGATGCCCAAGTCGATGCGCCCGGGATACAGCGTGGCCAGAACCTGGAAGGCCTCGGCCACCTTCAGCGGCGAGTAGTGACTCAGCATGACGCCGCCGGACCCGACCCGGATGCGCTCCGTGCCGGCCGCGATCGCAGCGATGAGGACCTCGGGCGCCGACCCGGCCAGGCCACCGGTGTTGTGGTGTTCCGCGACCCAGTATCGGTGGTACCCCATGGCCTCGACCCGCTGGGCCAGATCGATGGTGTTGGCCAGGGCGTCGGCCGCGGTGGCGCCCTCGGGCACCGGCGATTGATCGAGCACGGACAGCCGCATCACTGCGTCAAGGAACCGGGAGGAGTCTTCGCATTGCCTCCAACGCTAGTGGTAAGCCTCTGGTTGTGGCCTTCTCTGCAACCACCGCGGCCAACAACGCGGCCGGAACTTACGAACACTTCGACGTGACCCCGCACACCGGCGCACTCGGCGCGGTGGTCACCGGCGTCGACCTCCGCGAAATGCCCGACGACGCGTTCGCCGAGCTCCGCACGGCCATCGGCGATCACCTGGTGCTGTTCGTGCGAGGCCAATCCCTCACCCCCGACCAGCTCGAGGGCTTCACCCGGCGCTGGGGCGAACACGGCGACGATCCGTTCGTCGCCGGCATGCCCGACCATCCGAACATCGTACGGCTGTTGAAGGAGGCCGACGAGAAGGTCCCGGCGGTTTTCGGCGGGGCGTGGCACAGCGATTGGTCGTTCCAGGAGACCCCTCCGGCCTACACGCTGCTGTATGGCGTCGACATCCCGGCCTACGGCGGCGACACCCTCTGGGCCAACATGCACCTTGTCTACGAGCACCTCTCCGCCCCCCTGCAGGCCTGGTGCGACCGCCTTCGGGCCGTGCACTCCCCGGCCGCCGGGTATGGGCCCGGCGCCGCGCACAACCAGTTCATCGAGAACATGGAGATTCTCTGGGGCCCGGACGCGGAAATCGAACGAAGTCAGCCGCTGGTACGCGTCCACCCCGACTCGGGCCGCAAGGGAATCTATGCCAGCCCCGGGTACACCGTTCGCATCGAAGGCCTCCATCGCGCCGAGTCCGATGCATTGCTGGCCCATCTCCACGAGGTCGCGTCGGCGCCCGCCTACACCTGTCGTTTCCAGTGGCGCCCGGGCGATCTCGTGATCTGGGACAACCGGGCCACCAACCACCTCCCGATCAGCGACTACCTCGGTCAACGCCGCGAGCTCTGGCGCACCACCGTGCGGGGCGGCCCGGTCGTCGGCGGCCAGGGGACCTAAGACCCTGGGGCGGACGGGGCTTGCCGCCCAGAATCGGGGCATGACCACCGTTGCGGACCTCATGACCCCCATGCCGTTCACCGTCTCGCCGAATGACGAAGTCGGGAACGTGCGCGATCTCATGCTCGAAGCCGGCGTGCACTGCGTGCCGGTCATCGACGAGGACGAACGCCCGATCGGCATCGTCACCTCGTTCGATCTGGTCGACGAGTACGCGCCCCAGGAAGCGATCCGCAACGCCATGACCGACCGGGTCATCACCATCCCCAGCCACCAGACCGCATCGGACGCGGCCAAGGAGATGCGGATGAGCATGGTGCATCACCTCGTGGTCGTCGACGGCGCCAAGCGGGTGACCGGTGTGGTGAGTTCGCTCGACCTCCTGGCCGAAATCGTCTAGACCCGGCTCCGGTTCCGCCCGCGGGCGGGCTACGTGGGTGAACGAGCCCGCGACGAGGCCGCCCCCGCATATCCTGCACGCCGTGACCTTCATCCTCATCACCAACGACGACGGCATCGCCTCACCGGCCGTCCCCGCCCTGTTCGCCGCGTTGCGGGGCATCGCCGAACGCGTCGAGGTGGTCGTGCCCGACCAGGAGCGCAGCTGGATCGGCAAGGCCATCAGCCGGCACGGTTCGATCGACGTGCACGAGGTCTCCTTCGACGGCCACGTCGGTTACACCGCCGGCGGCACACCGGCCGACTGTGCCCAACTCGGCATCTACAACCTGTTCGACGCCACTCCGGATCTCGTGGTGTCGGGCATCAACATCGGAGCCAATCATGGCTCGGCCTACACGATCGGCAGCGGAACGGTCGGCGCCGCGGTCGAGGCCGCAATCGCCGGCATACCCGCGCTGGCCGCATCGGCGTCGAGCCGGCGCGACAACTGGCCCGAATGGAACACCACGATGCGCCGACCCGATGCCGTGCCCCGGTGGGAACCACTCGCCGAGATCACCGCGGCCATTGCGGCGGAGATGTTGGCCGCGCCACCGGCCGATGTCGACGTGTTGTGCGCCAACTACCCCGACGGCGCCACACCGGCCACGCCCCGCAGAGTCGTACCCCTCGCCGAGACCCACTACGGACAGCTCTTTCAACGCCAGCCGCAAGGCCATTACGCCCACGACTGGACCAGCGACATGAAGGGCCGAACCGAAACGGCCGGCACCGACGTCGCCACCGTGCTCGACGACGAGTGTGTCGCCATCACCCCACTTCGCCTGGCCGGTCTGGCTGCGCCGGTTCAGGGTTTGGAGCGTTTCGCGGCACACTAGGCCCTGCGTAACCTGGAAACACCGTACGAGGAAGACGAGACCACGCCATGAGCCGACGCCGATCGGGCCCCCAACTGATCACCATCTACTGGCGCGACATCCCGGCCCAGGTGAACGTGAAGCATGGCCGCGATGTCGCCAAACACATCCTGGCCGAACGGTTTCAGATCGCCATCGATCGCGCGGCAATGATCTCCGGGCTCGACGGCACCGACGACTACGTGCAGCAGTGGCGCCAGGAGGTCCGGCCGGCGGGCGAGAATCCGGCGCTCGAGGTGGTCGAGGCAGCAGCCGAACTCGAAGCGGCGCACCCGCGCGTCGTCCTCGAAGCCATCGTGGCCAATGGCGGGCTCCGGGGCGACCACGACAAACTCGCCGCCGATGCCTGACCCGGTCGGACGAACCAGCCGATGACTGAGAAACACCACGTCGTCTTCACCCCCTCGGGATTGCGGGGCGAAGTCGACGCGGGCACGTCGATCCTCGATGCGGCACGAGCGCTGGGTGCCGACATCGATTCGGTGTGTGGCGGTCGTGGCATCTGTGGTCGATGCCAGGTCGTTCCTTCGTTCGGCGAGTTCGCAAAACATGGAATCACCAGCGAACCGAGTGCAGTGTCCGCGCGGGGGCAGACCGAGACCGACTACCGCGGCCGCCGCCCCCTCGGCGGGGCCGACCATCGGCTGAGCTGCTCGGCCGAGATCTGCGGCGATCTGGTCGTCGACGTTCCCGCCGCCTCCCAGGTGCACCGGCAGGTGATCCGCAAGCGGGTCGAAGTCCCGGCCATGGCCATCGATCCGGTCTTGCACCTGTATTACGTCGAGGTTCCCGCTCCCGAGCTCGACGAGCCCCGGGGCGAGCTGGCCCGGGTGCGCGACCAGCTACGCGCCGACTGGAGCCTCGACATCGGTCCGGCCGGCCTGACCGCCATCGACCAGGTGCAACGGTCCCTCGTCGCCCAGCGCGACATCACGGTCGCGGTGCGCGACGACAACGAGTTGGTCGGTGCGGTACCCGGCTTCGCCGACCAGGCCGTCGGCGTCGCGGTCGACGTCGGCTCGACCACCATCGCCGGCCACCTCTGTGACCTCGCCACCGGAGAAATTCTGGCCACCGCCGGGCGGATGAACCCGCAGATCCGCTTCGGCGAGGACCTGATGAGCCGCGTCTCGTACGTGATGATGAACCCCGACGGCTCGGCCGATCTGACCACATCGGTCCGGGCCGCGCTCGACGAGCTGGTCGGCGAACTGTGCGCCGATGCCGACGTCGACCGGTCCGCGGTCTACGAGCTCACCCTGGTGGGCAATCCGGTCATGCACCACCTGCTCCTGGGCCTCGACTCGGTGCCGCTCGGCGGGGCGCCCTTCGCCCTGGCCACCGACGAAGCGGTCGAGATCGCGGCCCAACGGTTGGGTATCGAAGCCCACCCCAATGCCCGCGCCTACGTGTTGCCCTGCATCGCCGGCCATGTCGGCGCCGACACCGCAGCGGCCATCCTGTCCGAGGCTCCCCACCGCAGCACGACGGTGCAGCTCCTGGTCGACGTCGGCACCAACGCCGAGATCGTGGTGGGCAACAGCGAACGACTGCTCGCCGCATCGAGCCCGACCGGGCCCGCATTCGAGGGGGCCCAGATCTCCTGCGGTCAGCGGGCCACGGCCGGTGCGATCGAACGGGTGCGCGTCGACCGCGAGACCCTCGAACCGCGCATCAGAATCATCGGCAGCGAGCTCTGGTCGACCGACGACGGGTTCGCAGCCGACACCGAACAGCTCGAGATCACCGGCGTCTGCGGCTCGGGCATCATCGAAGTGGTGGCCGAACTCCACCTCTCGGGTGTCATCAGCACCGACGGCGTGATCGATGGCACGCTCGCGGCACGGACCGATCGCATCGAAGCCGACGACCGCACGTTCAAGTACCGCCTGCACGGCGACCTCGGCGCGGCCGACGCGCTGTACATCACCCAGAACGACGTCCGGGCCATCCAGCTCGCCAAAGCCGCCCTGTACGCCGGCATCCAGTTGCTGCTCGATCACTACGGAACGCCGGAGAAGCCAGCAGTGGCCGAGTCGATCCGGCTGGCTGGCGCCTTCGGCAGCCACATCGATCCGGTCTATGCCGTCGCCCTCGGCCTGGTGCCCGATTGCCCGATCGAGAACGTCTCGGCGGCCGGCAACGCCGCCGGCGTCGGTGCGGTGATGGCCCTGCTCTCTGCGAATGCTCGCCGCGAGATCGAGGGCGTCGTGCGTCACGTCACCAAGATCGAGACCGCCACCGAGGCCAAGTTCCAGGATCACTTCGTCGAGGCCATGGCCATCCCCCACAACACCGCCGAATACCCGCACCTCAGCCAGGTCCTCGACCTGCCTCCGCGCCGGGTGACCGGCGGCAACGCAGCCGATGGCAACGGGGGCAGTCGCCGGCGCCGCCGGCGGGCCCGCTGAACCCGGATTTCAGCGAGCGCCGGCGTCGACGAGTGCGGCGCAGCGGCCATCGCGGCCGACCGGGCGCAAGAGTGGCCGATCGCCGATCTCGTAGACCGACGGTTCGTCCACGCGGTGGCTGAGCCAGGCCGATGACGGTTGCCCGTCCCGGGCAAAGGCCACCCACTCCTTCTGGAAGAAGTCGGCCACCCGCTGGTCGTCCCCGGAGATCTCGCTGGCTTCGAGGAGCGGAATACCTTCGGGATTCCCGAACAGATAGACCAGCTCGGCGCCGTGGGTGGCCCCGAGGTCGAGCGGCGTGAGCGGCGACACGTAGGTGAGGTGATAGGTCCAGACCGAGGTCACCACGCTGGCCGCGTCGGCGAACTGCATGGCCGGACAGGCGAACGTCAGGTCGGTGGAGAGGGCGAAGAAGCGATCGAGGTTGCTGGCGAACCCGATGGCGTAGAGCTCGATGAGCACGTCCAAATCGGCCTCGGGGGCGATCTCGGCGAAGAGCTCGCGCAACTCGGCATCGCTTGGTTCCTCCCGCCCGAGATTGAACAGCGACGCTTCGTTCTGGTTGAAGCCGGTGATGATCGGTACCGGCGTGAGTTGGCCCGACTCGGCCAGCTCCAGGGCCGACTGCGTCAGCAACGTGCCGTCGGCCACGAAGGAATTCGGCTGTTCGACGGCCAGCAGCGCGTCGAGACCAAGCGCGCGCAGACACTCGGCTTCGGCATCGCCGTCGGCGGCGCCCGCGCAGGTGGTTTCGTTGACGAACGCGGTGCCGTCGCCGGTGGCCTCGGCAAAGGGTTGGAACGGCCCACATCCCGCGCCGCTCTGGATGATGGCCCGATGGAAGAGGGTCTGCGGCGCACCGTCGACCGCGAGCAGCGCACAGACCGAAAACCCGCCCGCGGATTCACCAAAAATGGTGACGTTGCCCGGGTCGCCGCCGAACCCGGCGATGTTGTCCTGCACCCATTCGAGCGCCAACCGCTGATCCTGCAGACCCCAGTTCCCGGTCGGGCCGCCCTCGACACTCAGCCCATCGGTCACCAGGAACCCGAGCGCGCCGAGCCGGTAGTTGATGTTCACGACGACCACACCCTGCTCGGCCAGGTTCGTGCCCTCGAACAACGGCTGATGGGCCGAACCCGACGTCAGGCCGCCGCCGTGGATCCACACCATCACCGGCAAGCCGTCGGCGTCGAGCGGTGCCACCACGTCGAGGGTGAGGCAGTCCTCGCTCGACTCCTCGGGCAACGTGGTGAAGCTGGCGGTGAGATCGGCGACCTGGGGGCAGGCGGCGCCGGGCGTCGTCGCCGCGAAGTCGTCCGTCCAGGGTTCGGGCGGCTGCGGCGGCGCAAATCGTCGTTCGCCGACCGGCGGAGCCGCGTAGGGAATGGCCAGAAACCGCCGAACCTCGTCGTCGGCCGCCCCGGTGACCGGACCTGCGGTCGTGATCGGCCGGTCGGGATCGGGCGGAATCGTCGTCGTGGTCGCGACGGTTTCGGGAGCGACCGGCGCGACGGTCGTCGTCGTGTCGGTGTCGGTCGCCGTGCTCGAACAGGCCGCTGCGACGAGGCCGATGACGAGCGCGAGGGGCAAA
>JABDJW010000161.1 GCA_013002375.1 Acidimicrobiales bacterium
GGGCTGGGTGGTGCGGTTGGGGGACTCGGGGGAGGAGGCGGCGGCGGCGGGATGAACGACGGGTCGGTCGGGTTGTTCTGGCAGTCGAAGCCTTCGGCCGGTCGGTAGACCGCGTAGGTCTGGTCGGTCTCGGTGTGGCCGTCGGGGAACGTGCGCCGCCGGTTGGTCGTGACCCGGGTGCACGCGACCCCTTGGATCGACGTGGTCTGGCTGATCTGTTCGCCCGGGGCGTAGGCGGTGGACCACAGCTGGACGGTGATGCTGGTGGCGGTCGTCGTCGGCCACAGCAGCACGCCGTACGGGGTGTTGTTGATGATCTGCAGGTCGGGGTTCGGGAACGACAACGTGGCTTCGCGGCCGTAGGGGTACCGGCTGATGGGCAGCGAATGGCTCTGGTATTCGCCGAAGTCGAGGCCGGCGAAGAAGGCGGCGTTGAACAAGGTCGTGGCGTATTGGCTGATGCCGCCGCCGACGTCCTCGGTGTAGATGCCGTTGTAGATCACGCCGGCGCCGACAAAGCCGTTCTCGGTCGTTCGCCGGCCCACGAAGTCGTTCACCGAGAACATCTCGCCCGGCTCGATCACCACGCCGCGGGTCAGGTCGCTGATCCGGGCGATGTTGACGGTGCGAGATTGACCCGCGGTGTAGAAGGTCGTGAACTCGCCGACCAGCTCGGTGATCTGCATCGACTCGGCCCACTGCCGGCCGGCGTCCTCGCCGATCTCTATCGGTTCCACCGCAACCGTGTCGTCACCCAGGATGATGGCGCGCAGCAGGCGCTCCGGAGCATCCGGGGTGCAACAGGCCAGGCCGGGCCGACCGCCGACGATCTCGACCGCGTTGTTGATCACGTCGAACCGGGCCGGCTCGCCGGGTGGGATGTCGCCGCCGAGCAGAAAGGCCATGCCGTCGATCGCGGGCTGCGACTGGATGTCGACGACCAGTTCTTCGTCGATCACGGCCATGCTGAGCCAGGCTCGGACTGCATCGGCCGGTAACAGGGCGGAGGCCGAGTCGAGGGTCACGGTGATGCCGTTCTCGGTCGCCTCGTTGAGGCGGTCGATCAGCTGCTGGGCGTCGCGGTCCGACACTGCTGGTGCCACCGTGGTGGTCACGAGATCTACCGGGCGGGGACTACCGAACCGAACGGCTTCGTCGATGGCGGCCACCGTTTGGTCGACGTCGACGCCCCGCCCGGGCTCGCCGGGCTCGAGCACCAGGAGATCGTCGACCGAGAGCACCATCGACGGCTCGGTCGGGTCGGTGCGGAGGCCCAGATCACTGAGCGCGTCGGCCGTTTGGGACCGATCGATGGTGAAGCGCGGCTCGACCCGATCGTTGCCGAAGTAGGTGCCGACCCAGCTCCACGGGGCGAAGGGTGCTTCCCGGGCGATGACATCGGCCGCAGTGGCCTCGACATCCAGGGTGGCCCCCAGCTCGTCGGCCGAGAACGCCCGCTCGGTGCCGTCGATTCGCAGGGTCACGTTCGCCGAGGTGGCGCCAAGGGCGGTTGGATCGGCCTGTTCGAGGGCCGCGATGACCTCGGCATCGCTCAGCCCGCCCAGATCGATGTCGCCGACCGATACGTTGCGGGCGGTCGTACCGCTAGCCAGCGACGCACCGATCAGCCAGGCGGCCACGAAGAGGCCGATCACCATGCCGCCGACGACCGCCGCAACCGCTCGGGTCGATCGGCGCCGGGCCATCAGAACAGCTTGAGTTCGTCGGTTTCGATGCCGCGGAGTTCGTTGTAGTCCACAACGACCCAGTCGATGTCGCGATCGGTGGCCAGCACCTTGGCCTGAGGCTTGATTTCCTGGGCGACGAAGACGCCGCGCACCGGCCGGAGCATCGGGTCGCGATTCAAGAAGTCGAGGTAGCGGGTGAGCTGCTCGACACCGTCGATCTCGCCTCGTCGCTTCACCTCGATGGCGACCGCAATGCCCTCCGCGTCGCGGCACAAGAGGTCGACCGGCCCGATGTCGGTTGGGTACTCGCGGCGCACGAGACGGAGCCCATCGGCGATCGATTCGGGGTTGGCGGCCAACAGCTCCTGCAGATGGGCTTCGACCCCGTCCTTCTGGAGGCCGGGATCGACGCCCATCTCGAAGTCGCTGTCGGACAAGACCTCTTCGAGCGTGATGGTCAAGGTCTCGCCCTTCTTGTTGGACACGGTCCAGTGATCGTCATGTTCAGTGAGACGGTTCGGGGCGTTCATCCAGTTCAGTGGTTTGTAGGCGCCGCCATCGGCGTGGATGGCCACGCAGCCGTCAGCCTTGACCATCAGCAGGCGGATCGCAGAGGGAAGGTGAGCGGTGAGGCGACCGTCGTAGTCGACGGTGCACCGGGCGATGACGAGGCGCATGAGCGGCCGAGTCTAGAGCCGGACCGCCGCGCGTACCCAGCGCGGCGATTCCCGCGGCCGCTGTCCCGGCCGATTCGAAAGAAACAAGAAATTAGTTCAAGTGGCCTAGTTCGCCCGCCGTTACCTACGGGGACAAAGGGCGGGGCCTTGGGCCTCCGCCGTGCCCAACAAAGGAGAACCCAATGAGTCGGCACATGAAGTCGTTCCTGGTCATACTGGCGCTACTGCTCGCGTTTGCCGCGGCCCCGGCCGCAGCTGCAAAGGGCGGCAACGGCAAGGGCGGTGGTGGAGCCGGTGGCGACGTCACCGGCACGATTGAGCTGATGGCAGTCGAGTCGGACGACGGCGGGGCCGCGGTCGCGCCGTCCTACGGAAGCACCGTCATGTTCGCCACCGACATCAATGGCGAGCTGTCCAGCAAGTCGTCGGTCTACGTCACCGTCGTCTGTATGCAGGGTGCGGAAGTCGTGTACCAGTACAGCGGCTCGACCACCAGCGCATTCTTGCTGTTCGACCAGGCCGGTCAAGGGCTCGAGTGGAACGGCGGCGCGGCCGACTGCTCCGCCGCGCTGGTGCACCGGGTCGAGAAGGGGAAGAACACCACGATCACCTACCTCAACACGGTGGAATTCGCCGTCGCGAGCTAGCCCCGACACAACGTCATTTGGCGAGGGCCCGGCCGGTTGGCCGGGCCCTTGTCGCGTCCAAGAGATAGCAGCCCCTCAGAC
>JABDJW010000166.1 GCA_013002375.1 Acidimicrobiales bacterium
ACACGGTCCACACTTCTTTGGGGGAAGATTTTGAAGGACCTCTCGGTCAAGAACCTCGGCATGACCTACGAGGTGCCGAAGGGCGAAGACGTCCAGGCTCTGAAGGACGTCTCTTTCGATCTCGCCGGCGGCCGGCTGCTGTCCCTGCTCGGTCCCAGCGGCTGCGGCAAGACGACGTTGCTCAACATCTTGGCCGGGTTCTTGGCGCCGACCTCGGGCAGTGTGACTTTGGGCGGTCAGCCGATCACCAAGCCGGGCCAAGACCGCGGCATGGTCTTCCAGCAGGGGGCGCTTTTCGAGTGGCTGGACGTGGCCAAGAACATTTCGTTCGGGCCGCGCATGAACCGGGCCAACAAGGCCGAGACCGCCGCCAAGGTCGACGATCTGCTCGAGACGGTGGGCCTGGCCGGCTTCGGCGACAAGCAGATCTACGAGCTGTCGGGCGGCATGCAGCAACGGGTCGCGCTGGCCCGCTGTCTGGCCAATGATCCCGATGTGATCTTGATGGACGAACCGCTCGGTGCGCTCGACGCGCTGACGCGCGAGAAGATGCAGGGCCTGATCCTCAAGCTCTGGAACGAGACGGGCAAGACCATCGTGCTGGTGACCCACAGCGTCGAGGAAGCGCTGTTTCTCGGTGATGAGCTGTTCGTCATGGCGCCTCGGCCCGGCCGTATCGACCGCACCTACACGCTGCCCTTCGCGAAACAGGGGCTCGAAGTCGAGCCCCGCGAACTGAAGAATTCCGCCGAGTTCCGCGAACGGCGCGAAGAGGTGCTGTCGCTGATCTGGGAGATGGAAGAAGAGATCATGGGAAGGCAGGGAGCCTGACATGACCAACACCATGGGGGGCGGCGAGCCCGACCGCATCCAGCTCGAGGACGATGACACCGGCTCGTTCTGGTCAGGACTCTTCAGCCGCGGCACCGGTCAGAATGCTCGCAAGACCGTCACCTTCGGCGACGCCGGCGCGGTGCGCAGCAAGCCGTTCTGGAGCATCGTTTCGCTCTTTGGGATCGTGCTGCTCTGGTTTGTCGGAACCACGCCATTCGGATTCCCCGACGAATTCCGTGATGCCGAGCAGGCCAAGCTCACCGCATCCGCGCTCGAGGACCAGGCCGAGGCCATCGCCGACGGCAAGGAAGACCCCGGCGTCAAAGATCACCTGACCGACAAGAACCTGCTTGCGGCCTGCACCCGCGCGCCGGATGACGTCTGCAGCGATGCGGACTATTCGCAGTTTCTCGGCCCTGGCACCTTCCCGTCACCGGCCGACACGTGGAATGGTTTCAAGGTCCTCAACGACATCGGTTTCGCCAACTTCACCTTGTGGGAGCACACCAAGGCCAGTCTGTGGCGGGTCATGCGGGGGCTGTTCTACGGCACCTTGTTCGGCGTGCCGATCGGTATGGCCATGGGTCTCTCGAGCCGCTTGCGCGGTTTCTTCGACACGCCGGTCGAGCTGTTCCGGCCAATCCCACCGCTCGCGCTCGTGCCGCTCTTCATCCTGTGGTTCGGCATCGGCGACGAGACCGCGGTGAACCTGCTGATCTTCGCCAGCATCTGGATCATGATCATCGGGGCGCGCGCCGGGGTCCGCACCGTCAACCTGTCGAAGGTGCGGGCCGCCTATTCCCTCGGGGCCTCGAAACGCCAGATCCTCTCGCGCGTCATCCTGCCCAACGCATTGCCCGAACTGTTCACCGCAGCCCGGGTGGCGGTGGGCGTGTCGTGGGGAACGCTGGTGGCGGCCGAGTTCGTCGGCACCCCGAACGGCCTGGGCACGATGATCAACACCGCCCGGAACTTCTTCCGACTCGACATCGTCGTGGTCGGCATCATCATCATCGCCCTGCTCGGCGTGGCCATGGACGTCCTGATGCGCTTTCTCGAGTCGATTCTCATTCCCTGGCGGGGCAAGGGCTGACGTGAGCGCCGTGCTCGAGGCCTGGTACGAGCAGGCCCGAGCCAACCCCAAGCGGATCGTGCTGGCCGATGCCGGGGACGAGCGGGCCACCGCTGCTGCCGCTCGGCTCGCCGCCGAGGGCCTGGCCGAGCCGGTGGTGATGGGTCGGGACGTGCAGGCGTTGGCTGACGTCGACGACGATTGCATTGCGCCGGCGATCGAGGCCGCCCATGCGCAAGCGGCCTCGCTGGAGCGCACGATCGATCTCGACGATCCGTTGGTGCAGGCCACGGTGCTGGTGAAGTCGGGCTGGGCGGCGGGGTGTGTCGCCGGGGCGAGCCGGCCGACGCCCGATGTCATCCGGGCCGGGCTGTTCGTGCTCGGGGTCGCCGAGGGTATGGCCGCGGTGTCGAGCTGCTTTTTCTTCGTGCTGCCCGACGGGCGCCCGCTGGTCTACGGCGACTGTGGTGTGTTGCCCGATCCCGATGCCGGTCAGCTGGCGTCGATCGCGATCGCCAGCGCGGCGACGTTCGCCCAACTGGCCGGCGAGGACCCTCGCGTCGCCATGTTGAGTTTCTCGACCAAGGGCAGTGCCGAGCACCCGCGGGTCGACAAAGTTCGGGCCGCAACCGATTTCGTCCGCATGCAAGCCCCCGGTCTCGCCGTCGACGGCGAGCTGCAGTTCGACGCCGCGTGGGTGCAAGCCGTCGCCGAAGCCAAGGCTCCCGACTCACCGGTTGCGGGTCGGGCCAACGTCTGCATCTTCCCCGATCTCGACGCCGGCAACATCGCCTACAAGATCACCGAACGACTCGCCGGCGCACAGGCTTTCGGTCCGCTGCTGCAGGGGCTGGACGGCGTGTTGCACGATCTCTCGCGCGGCTGCAGCGTCGACGACATCGTGAACGTCGCCGTCATCGCCAGCCTCCAGGCCGGCCCGTCCTGACTGCGCCACTTGTTTTGGCGAGCCTGGGGGATCCGGCGCAGCTGGCTGATCTGGCGAGGATTATGTGCGCCCTGCGAACATCTTCCTCGCAAGATTGCTGACCGTGCGCGGGTGTGACCGATCACCATCGGGCTGGTCAGCTGCTTCTAACGGAGTTGTGATATCCACTAACCCATGGCTTCACAAAGCACCGTTCGGCAACCGCTGGACAAGGAACGGGTGGTCGATATGGCGGCCAAGCTTGCCGATCGAGACGGTCTCGACAGCATCACGTTGACCAAAGTGGCGAAGAACCTCGGCGTGCGCCAGCCCGCTTTGTATCGCCATGTCGACAGCTACCAGGACCTCGTCCGTAGCCTGGGGTTGCTGGGCCGGGAAATCCTCGCCGAGGCGCTGACCGATGCCACCATGGGGGTGTCCGGCGACGATGCCGTCGCCGCGCTCGGACACGCCTGGCGCAAGGTCGTCGCCGACCATCCGGGGCTGTACGCCGCCACCGACCGATTTCCCTGCGCCGGCGACGCCGAACTCGAAGAAGCGGTCGAACGCATCGTCGACATCATCGGCCGGTCGCTGGAGGCGTTCGATCTCGACGACGATCACCGGGTCCACGCGGCCCGGGCTTTGCGCGCCGCGTTCCATGGTTTTGCCCACCTCGAATCGGGAGACGGCTACCCCAGCCCCCACGAGGTCGATGAGACCTTCGACGACATGATCGAGTTGCTCTGCGCCGGCATCCGCAGCCAAGCGACCTAATCACTGCGTCTGGCGAGCGGCAGCGGCGCGGGGCGCACATATTCCTCGCCAGATTTCACAACGCGAGAGACTAGACGCTCTCACAGTTTGGTTATAACCTCTAAGCAACCTCAGGAGGACCCGAAGCATGACCCGAATGACCCCGAGCGAAGCGTTTGTCGAGACGATGGTGGCCAATGGCGTCACCACGACGTTCGGCATCATGGGCTCCGCCTTCATGGACGCCATGGACATCTTCGCGCCGGCCGGAATCCGGTTGATCCCGGTCGTGCACGAGCAGGGCGCCGCGCACATGGCCGACGGGTATGCCCGGGTGAGCGGCCGCCACGGAGTCGTGGTCGGGCAGAACGGGCCGGGCATCTCCAACTGCGTCACCGCGATCGCGGCAGCGTTCTGGGCGCACAGCCCGGTCGTGATCGTCACCCCCCAGACCGGCACGATGGGCATCGGGCTCGGTGGCTTCCAGGAGGCCAACCAACTGCCGATGTTCGAGGAGTTCACCAAGTACCAGGGCCACATCAACAACGAGCGGCGCATGGCCGAGATCACGGCGCGCTGTTTCGATCGGGCTCTGTCCGAAATGGGTCCCACGCAGCTCAACATTCCGCGCGACCGCTTCTACGGCGACATCGACGTCGAGATCCCGGAGCCGATGGTGCTCGACCGGGGTCCGGGCGGCACCAAGAGCCTCGACGCGGCGGCCGACATGCTGACCGAGGCCGAGTTCCCGGTGATGATCTCCGGCGGTGGCGTGGTCATGGGTGACGCCATGGCCGAGTGCATCGCCCTGGCCGAACGGCTCGGCTGCCCGGTCGTCAACAGCTATCTCCACAATGATTCCTTCCCGGCCAGCCATCCGCAGTGGTGCGGGCCGTTGGGCTACCAGGGCTCGAAGGCGGCCATGAAGCTGATCAGCCAGGCCGATGTCGTGTTGGCCCTCGGCACCCGCCTCGGCCCGTTCGGCACGTTGCCCCAGCACGATCTGAACTACTGGCCCGAGGACGCCAAGATCATCCAGGTCGACGCCGACCACAAGATGCTCGGCTTGGTGAAGCCGATCTCGGTCGGTATTCACGGTGATGCCGGCGCAGCGGCCGAAGCACTGCTCGAGCGCCTGGCCGATCGCACGCTGGCCTGCGACGCCACCGCCGAAGCCCGGGCGGCCAAGACCGCGGAGGAAAAGGACATCTGGGAGACCGAGCTCAACGAGTGGATGCACGAGGATGACGCCTTCAGCAAGGAGATGATCGCCGAGGCCGAACTCGAAGAGGGCGACTGGCTGCACCCGCGCCAGGTGTTGCGCGAACTCGAGAAGGCCATGCCGGCTCGGGTCATGGTGTCGACCGACATCGGCAACATCAACTCGGTCGCCAACAGCTACCTCCGGTTCGAAGAGCCGCGGAGCTTCTTCGCCGCCATGAGCTGGGGCAACTGCGGCTACGCCTTGCCCACGATCATCGGCGCCAAGGCCGCGGCGCCCGATCGTCCGGCCGTGGCCTATGCCGGCGATGGTGCCTGGGCCATGAGCATGGTCGAGATCATGACCGCGGTGCGCCACGACATCCCGGTCACCGCGGTCGTGTTCCACAACCGGCAGTGGGGGGCGGAGAAGAAGAACCAGGTCGACTTCTACGGGCGCCGCTTCGTCGCCGGCGAACTCGATGGCGGCGAGGACTATGCCGAGATCGCCCGGGCCATGGGCGCCGAGGGCGTGCGGGTCGACAAGATCGACAACGTCGGCGCCGCGCTGTCCGATGCGATTGCCGCTCAGATGAACGAGGGCAAGACCACGGTGATCGAGGTCATGGTCACCAAAGAGCTCGGCGACCCGTTCCGCAAGGACGCCCTTTCGCGGCCGATCCGCTTCCTCGAGAAGTACCAGGACTACGTCTAGCCCAACCCGGCGGACGTCAATTGGCTGGGAGCCGTCCCCGCCGGCCCTCTAGCCTCTCGCTGTGACATTGTCGACGCCCGCGGCCCATCGCTACCGCTGGGTGATGTTTGCCGGCATGGTCGGCGTGTACTTCGCGTTCGGGATCATGGTGTCCTCGATTCCGCCGATGGTCACCGAGGTGCGCACCGATCTCGGCATGGGGCGCGGCGCGATGGGGCTGGCGCTGTCGGCGTGGACCGCGATGTACATCGTCACCGCCGCGATGGGCGGCCGCCTCGTCGATCGGCTGGGCATCGGGGTGGCGCTTGCCCTTGGTGGCCTGAGTGTGGCGGCCACCGGGCTGGCCCGATCGTTCGCCCAAGGACCGGTGTCGCTGTGGTTGGCCGTTGCGATCATGGGCATCGGCGGGCCGCTGGTCTCGGCGTCGGCGCCAACGCTGTGCGGGCTCTGGTTCAGCGACCTCGACGAACGCCAATTCGCGATGAGCGTGTACAACCTCGGGCCCGGCATCGGTTCGATCTTGGCCATCTTCGCCACCAATTCCGTCTTGTTGCCGTGGCTGGGCGACTGGCGCGCCGTGCTGCGTTTCGAAGCCGCAGTGGCCGTTGCCGCCACGACGATCTGGGTTGCGATTGCGATCCGGGCGCCCCGTCGACCGCAGTCGACGGTCCAGCGCACGCAGGCGCCGGTGCGCGAGGAGTGGAGCGGCCTGTTGCGGAGCGCTGACGTGCGGTTCGCGCTGATGCTCGGAGCGATGGCGTTCTTCGTGATGCACAGCCTGAACAACTGGCTGGTCGATGCGGTCAGCGAGGGAGCGGAGATCAGCGCCAAGGCATCGTCCAACTGGATCGCCGGTGCCGGCGCGTTGGGGCTGCTGCTGTTGTTTGTCGTGCCCCGCCTGGCCACCCGATTCGGGCGGCCGGCCACGTTGGTCGGAACGTACGGGGCAATCGCCTTGGGCGTGCTGCTGGTCGGTTTCGGCCCGCCGCCGGCCGTGGTCGTCGGCGTGTTCGGCACCGCGGTCCGGGCCACGATCGTTCCGCTGTTGCTGATGACCTTGATCTCGGCCGATGCCGTCGACGAGACCAACATGGGCGCAGCCAACGGGCTGTGGTTTTCGACCGCTCAGATCGGAGCGGTGGCCGGGCCGTTCCTCGTCGGTGCCATCGCCGACACGTCGGCTGGGTTCGGCGGCTCGATGTTGTTGCTCGCCGCGATGGCTGTGCTGACCGCAACGCTGATCGGGGCGCGGGCCCGGCGGGCGGCCCTACGCTGAGCCCACCAACCCGATCTCTGATGTCTGGACCGCAATTAGTGTGGGTGAGACATCAGAGATTCGGTCTCATCGAGCAGCCGGTCGGCGAGCAGCGTCGTGAACGCGTCGAGGTCGCGCCACTCGGTGGCGCATCGCACCGTGTGGCCGGAGGTATCGATGATCGTGCGGCCCGAGTCGGTCACGGCGATCGGTAGCTCTTCCATCACCAGCAGATCTTCGGCGAACGCCAGGTAGACGGCGACGGTGTCGTAGAGGGTCGAGCTCTGGGTGGCTGGGTCGATGCCGAGCTGGTCGATCCACTCGACGTTCCTGCACCACAGGTCGTGGTTCTCGATCAGCGCTTGCCCGAGGGGATCGGTGCTGGCCCGCAACTGCGCGAACCGTTCGCCGTCGAGGTGCACGATTCCGCAGGTATCGAGCGGGGTGATGGTCAGATCCCAGCCCGATTCGAACACCGTCCGGGCGGCCGACGGGTAGGTCATCACGTTGTACTCGCGATGCGGTTTGTCCGCGCCCAGGTAGCCGCGACGAAGGCTGCCGTGCATTCCCACGAAGCGACTGTTGTCGATGATCGAGGGCGCCCGTTGGAGCGCGGCGGCGATGTTGGGCAGCGGGCCGATCGAGATCACTGTGAGCGGTTCGGGCGATGCGGTGATCGTGTCGATCAAGGCAACGACGCCGTCGCGATGGACTTCGCCGGGGTAGTCGACCAGGTCGTAGCCGTCGACCCACTCGGCGTGGTGCGGCGGGGTGGAGTTGAGCGGGATGCCGATGCCGATGGGAATGTCGGTGCGGCCGGCGAGTTCCACCAGCCGGGCGACCAGGCGGGTGGCGTAGGTGGTGTCACCGTTCTCGGTCACGATCAGCCGCAGGTCGAGCTCGGGGCAACGGAGCAGGAAGGCCAGCGCCCACATGTCGTCGACGTCGAACCCGATGTCGGTGTCGAGGATGACCGGGATCGGTGCGGTCACGCCGACTCCGTCGCGGTTGGAACCGGGTAGACCACCCGAATGACACCGACGGCCACACCGACCGCGACCACTTGGGCCGCGATGAACCCGGGAGCGTTCGCGGGGTCGATGCCGGCGAAGGTGTCGGAGAACATCCGACCAACGGTGACGGCGGGGTTGGCGAAGCTGGTCGACGCGGTGAAGTAGTAGGCGCCGGTGATGTAGCCGGCGACTGCGGACGCCACCGCGGGGCCCTTGCCCGAGCGGACCACACCGAAGATCACCAGCAGTAGGCCGAGGGTCGCAATGCCTTCGGCGAACATCAGGTTGGCGCCGCCGCGATCCTTTGTCGACCAGTCGACCGCCGGGAGGTCGAACATGATGTTGGCCGCGATGACGCCGACAATGCCGCCGGCCACCTGGGCGCCGATGTACACGGCTGCGGTCGCCGAATCGATGCCGCCCAACAGGCGCTCGGTGATGGTCACGGACGGGTTGAAGTGAGCACCCGATGCTTCGCCGAACGCCAGGATGAGGGCGAGCAGCACACCACCGGTTGCGATGGCGTTCTGCAGAAGCTGGAGGCCGACGTCGTCGGTGAGGTTCTCGGCCATGATGCCCGAACCGACGACACCGGCCAGCAGGAAGGCGGTGCCGACGAACTCGGCCACGATGGCGCGCCACGGAACGCCCAGGATGCCGACCATCCGGGGCTTACTCGATTCCGGTCGCGGTGCGATACCGGCCGATGATGTCGTTGACGACCCGGTCGGGGGGACGGCTGTCGGTCGGAACCTGTTCGAACTGGTCGTAGCCCTTGGCGCGCTCCGCCAGCAGCTCGCGGATGCGGGCTACGGGGTCGTCGACCTGCAGCAGCGGACGGACGGTGCGCGATTTGGTGAGCCGGCGGATGAGCTCGTCCTCGTCGGCGCGCAGGCAGTACACGTGCCCGCTGGCCAGCAGCGGCGCGGCGTTGGCCTCGTTCAGCATGAAGCGTCCGCCGGTCGCGATCACCAGGCCGTGCTGCTCGGCCAAGCTGAGTGCGGTCTCGGTCTCGTAGCGGCGAAAGGATACTTCGCCCTCGTGGAGGAAGATCTCGGCGATGGGGCCGTGCGTTTCCTCGATGAGCCGATCGGTGTCGACGAAGCGCATGCCGAGTCGGTTGGCCAGGAGCCGCCCGACGGTGCTCTTGCCGGTTCCCATGAACCCGGTGAGGACGATGTTGGGGTTGGTCGCCGGAGAGGATGTCACCCGGTCAATGGTAGTGGCAGTTCTCGATCGGATTCGGCCGGTACGATCGAGGGGTGACCCATTCGATTCTCGTTCTGAACGGCCCGAACCTGAACCTGCTCGGCACGCGCGAGCCGGATGTCTACGGATCGGAAACGCTGGCCGACATCATGGGCGATCTCGCCGCGTACGCCGAAGAGCGGGGCGCGAGCCTTCGCACGCAGCAATCCAACTCCGAAGGCGATCTGGTCGATGCCATTCAGGAGGCGATGAGCTGGGCGTCGGGCATCGTGTTCAACCCGGGGGCCTATACCCACACCAGTGTGGCCCTGCGCGACGCAGTGGCCGGTTCCGCACTGCCCGTCGTCGAGACCCATCTCTCGAACGTGCACGCTCGAGAGGAATTCCGCCACACCTCGCTCTTGTCGGGCGTGTGTCTCGGCGTGGTCGGAGGCTTCGGCCGGCACAGCTACTTCCTGGCCGTTGACGGGTTGCTCCGTCACCTGGGCTAGGGCGTCGGGCCACGCCGGTTGGGGGCCATACGCAGGAACGGCCACGGATCGGGCATCGGGTCGACGGCGACCTCGACCAGGCCGGGCCCGTCGAACGCAATGCAGTGGTCGAGCGCCGCCGTGAGCGATTCGGGCGAGTCGGCCTTCCAATAGCGAACCCCGAATGCCCGGGCCAGCAGGCCGAAGTCCGGGTTCCGCAGCGTGCTGGCAATCGTGCGGTCGGGCCCGAATCGGTTGGCCTGAATGCGGCGCACGTTGCCGTACGCGTTGTTGTTGAAGACCACGATGTTGCAGGGGATGTCGTGCTGGACCGCAGTGGCCAATTCGGTCGCGGTGAAAAGGAACCCGCCGTCACCGACCAGCGCCACGACCGGCTTGTCCGTTGCCGCCGACGCGCCGATGGCCTGCGCAGTGGCCGCGCCGAGCGTGCCGCCTGCGCCGGTGGTGAGAAAGGTCCGGGGCGCCAGGTGGTCGTAGAACAAGTGGCAGGCGAACCCCATCTGAGTGACATCCTCGACCAGCACCCCGTCGGGTGGCACCGCCGCTCGGATCGCGGCGGTGTAGTGCCGCTGTGGTTCGAGGTGGGCGGTCACGCGATCGAACCACGCCCGGCGTTCGGCCAACTCGGCCGAACGGCTCCGTCGAGGGTGGGTGCCGATCTCGGCGATCAGGGCGCGGCACGCCGCGTCGGCGTCGGCGTGGATACCGACCGCGGTGATGCCGTGGCGGTCGAGCTCGTCGGGGTCGAGGTTGATGGAGATGAACGTGAGTTCGTCGTCGAAGCCCCACGTGCCGAGCGGCCATTCGACCCGGCTGCCGATTCCCACCACGACGTCAGCGTCGGGCCACAGTTCGTGGGCCACCGTGATCGGCACGAAGAGGGGGTGGGCCGTCGGCACGACCCCGTGGCCCTGCCGCCGGGTGGTCACGGCCGCTTGGACGAGTTCGGCCAGTTCGGTCACCGCCGGCCCGGCGTCGTAGGCGCCTGACCCGACGACGAA
>JABDJW010000170.1 GCA_013002375.1 Acidimicrobiales bacterium
GTTACGCATCAGCCCCTGATCGGTGGCGATGACATCGAAGATGCACCAGACCCACAGCAAGAAGACGATGACGCCGAGAAAACCGGGGGCGAAGCGAACCATAGAAACAAGTATGCCAGCAGCCTCAGCCCCAAACAGCGTCCGCAGGGTCCAACGTAGACCTGTCCCCGTATGGCTGGCGTTGAATCCGTACGCGGCGTCCGGCCCAGAATCCAAACGGGCAACCCAGGAGCGAGGGACGAGCGACGATGTACCAGCTCCGCTGCAGCCGCAGCGCGAGTCGAGCCCGCCCTACGGGCGGACCGAGCCTGCGGGAGTTACAGACCCTTCACGATCTCGGCCATGAGCTCGCCGGCTTCGGTCGGGTTCTGCCCGACCTTCACGCCGGCCGCTTCCAGGGCCTCCATCTTGGCCTGGGCCGTGCCCTTGCCTCCGGACACGATGGCACCGGCATGGCCCATCTTCTTTCCGGGAGGTGCGGTCACGCCGGCCACATAGCTCACCACCGGCTTGCTAACGTTGGTCGAGATGAACGCGGCGGCTTCTTCTTCGGCCGAGCCACCGATCTCGCCGATCATCATGATCGCCTTGGTCTCGGGGTCGGCCTCGAAGGCCTCGAGGCAGTCGATGAAGTTGGTGCCCGGCACAGGATCGCCGCCGATGCCCACACAGGTCGTGCAGCCGATGTCCTTCTGCTTGAGTTCGAACAGCGCCTGATAGGTGAGCGTGCCGGAGCGGCTCACGATGCCGACCGGGCCACCGGCCTTGGCGATGTGGCCGGCGGTGATGCCGATGTTGGACTTGCCGGGGCTGATGATGCCCGGGCAGTTGGGTCCGAGCAGGCGGGTGGCCGGGAAGTCCCGCTTCAGCTTGTTGTAGAAGTACGCCTCGTCGTGGGCGGGCACGCCTTCGGTGATCGCCACGATGAACTCGATGCCGGCCTCGGCCGCCTCGAGCACCGCGCCCTGCACCCCGGGAGCGGGGATGAAGATGCAGCTCGCGGTGGCACCGGTGGCTTCTTTCGCTTCAGCGACCGTGGTGTAGATCGGGATGCCGTCGACGTCGGTGCCCCCCTTCTTGGGGTGGGTGCCGGCGACGACCTGGGTGCCGTACTCGCGGTTCAGCTTGCCGTAGTAGCTGCCCTGCGAGCCGGTGAGGCCCTGGTAGATGATCTTGGTGTTTTCGTCGACAAAGATGCTCATGAGAGGCTCCTCTACTTCTGTTCTTGGGCCAGCTCAACGGCGGTACGGGCCGCATCGAGCATCGTGGTTTCCATGCGCAGCATGTCGGACAGGTTGGGTTCGAGAATGGCTCGACCCTCTTCGGCGTTGGTGCCGTCGAGGCGGATGACGATCGGCGCGCCGATGTCGACCCGCTGCATGGCTTCGAGGATGCCGTTGGCGACTTCCTCGCCGCGTGTGATGCCACCGAAGATGTTGATGAAGATGCTCTTCACGTTGGGGTCGTTGTTGATGACCTCCAGCGCGCCGGACATGACGTCGGCGTTGGCGCCACCACCGATGTCGAGGAAGTTGGCCGGCTTGCCGCCGACCTGATTCACGACGTCGACCGTGCTCATGGCCAGACCGGCGCCGTTGGCGATCACGCCCACGCTGCCTTCGAGGCCCACATACTGCAGGCCCTTGGCGTGCGCCGCTTCTTCGCGTTCGTCACGGGTCTGGGTTTCGTCGTACTGGGCATAGTCCTCGTGGCGGAACGTGCTGTTGCCGTCGAGGGTGACCTTGGCGTCGAGCACATGGACCTTGCCCTCGGGCGTGAGGATCAGCGGGTTGATCTCGCACAGGTCGGCGTCGCCCTCGGTGTACGCGGTGTAGAGCTGCTGCAAGATGGTGATCGTGCCTTCGACCGCGTCGGGATTGAGGTTGGCCTTCTCGACCCACTCGCGACAGGCCGCTTCGGTCAGGCCATCGACGGGGTCGACCCAGATCTTGGAGATGGCATCGGGGTTCTCCTCGGCCACCGTTTCGATTTCCACGCCACCCTCGGCCGACAGCATGCCCAGGTGCTTCTTGGCGCTGCGATCGAGGGTGAAGCTGGCGTAGTACTCCTCGGCGATGTCGGATGCCTTTTCGATCCAGACCCGCTTGACGATGTGGCCCTTGATGTCGAGGCCGAAGATGTTGCCGGCGTGCTCGCGCACGTCTTCGACCGTGGCTGCGAACTTCACGCCGCCGGCCTTGCCCCGGCCGCCGGTGTGGACCTGGGCCTTGACCATGACCGGCGGGCCGAGTTCTTCGGCGTGGGCCACCGCCTCGTCGACCGAGAAGGCGATCTTCCCGGGCGACACGGGCATCCCGTACTGGGCAAAGAATTCCTTGCCCTGATATTCGAACAGATCCACTGCGAAGGCCTCCCGGCGTAGGTGTCGTGGATTCGACGGAGCGATACTAGAGGCTGAACGTCGCGACGTCCGACTTGGCCCCGCAACGTTTGTCACCCCCTGTTCTCGTCTCAGTCACGGAACCCTCTCGATGCCCGTCGCCAAAGGCCCCACCGTCAACAGCCGCAACGCCGTGATCATCGGCCTGCTGGGCATCGCCGCCGCGGTCGCGTTGTTGTTCGGCGTGGTGTGGGCGGCCCAGACCAGCGACAAGGTGGTTCCCCAGCTCGGCGACGACGTCTTCAACGCCGGGTTCATCGACCGGATCAGCGGCACCATCGCCGACGACGGGCCGATCGCCTACCCCGACCCGCTCAACAATGGCCGCACGATCTGGCTGAGCCATGTCGGCGACGACCCCGCGACCGGCTGGTACGCGTTCGATGCCACCGTGCCCGGCCCCGACGAGAATTGCTTGGCCGATTGGCAGCCTGACCAGGGCATCTTTCAAAATACTTGCGATACATCCGAGCAGTTCTCTCCGGAAGGCGAAGGCCTCACCCAGATCACGGTCGAGATTCGTGACGATCAGGTCCTGGTCGACCTGCGCGGCACCCTGGCCGAAGGCGGCTGAGCAGCCGGAAACGGTTCAGATTTCAGCGAAACTGCCGATTGGCATCGTACGTACAGCAACAGGCCCGCGCCCCGGCGCGAGGTTTGGGCTGCATGCCACCCATCATGAACCAACGACCGATCGATCGAAGAAAGATGCTCCGCACCGGTGTCCTGCTGGGCGCCGGCACCTGGGTCGCGCCTTCGATCGTCCCGATCGACATCGTCAGCGCCGCTGCCGCCTCCGGCACGACCTACTCCTTCGACACGCCATCGACCGAAGGCTGGGTCATCGACAACACGGCCGGCCCGTCAGGTGGCGGTTTGTGGAAGCTCGACAACAGCAGGTCGACCAGCGCTTCCTACAGCCTGCACTACGGCAACGGGAGCTCGGGCAGCTACAGGACCGGCAACAGCGCGAGCTCGGGTACCGTTACGAGTCCTTCGTTCAGCGTGGCCGACACCGGCGATCAATCGATGATGTTCAACATCTGGCGTGAGGTCGAGCCGGGTGACCGTGGCGGCTTCCCGTACGACGCGTTCACCGTCTCGGTGCAACAAACCGGCGATGTGCTGTACACCCGGGCCGCCGATGGTGGCACTTCGGGCGCATGGGAAGCCGTGACGCTCGACCTGAGCGCCTACATCGGCAGCACCATCAACATCGTCTTGTCGTTCGACACGGTTGACGGTGTTCGTAATCACTACGAAGGCATCTACGTCGATGACATCTGCTTCGGGCGATCGGTGAACCCTCCCGCCGCCGGCGCCGCTCCGGGTGCTGCGCCTTCAGCCAACGGCTATTTCCCGACCCAGCCCGAACCAACCCAGGAACAACTGGCCCTGCGGGCACTCGACGGGTTCGAGGGCGACTACCCCGAATACATCGAACTGCCGCCCGTCGGCGAAAAGACGGAAGGCTGACCGTGAGCGACCAAGATTCGATTGACCGGCGACGCCTGCTCCGCGGTGGCATCGCGTTCGGCGCTGCAACGTGGGTCGCGCCGTCGGTGCTACGCCTCGACACCGTTGCTGCGGCGACCGGCTCGGGACTCTGCTACTCGTTCGAGGGCGACGCTGCGCCCTGGACGATCGACAACAAGGCAGGACCGGACGGCAAGGGATTGTGGCAGGTCGACGACAGCCGATCGACCGACGGCAGCTGGAGTCTGCACTACGGCAAGGGCACAGGGAACACCTACCGCAAAGGCAACCAGGCCACTTCCGGCACGGTGACCAGCCCGGACGTCACCTTGCCCGCGAGCGGAACCATGGAGATGAGCTTCTGGATCTGGCGCGAGGTGGAGAACCGGGGCGGTGGGGGAAACTGGGACGAGTTCACCGTCTCGGTCGGACAAACCGGGGACATCCTCTACAGCCGATCCAACGACGGCGGCACTGGCGGCGTGTTCGAATACGTCGTACTGGATCTCTCGGCCTACGCCGGAACGACGATCAACCTCGTCTTTGGGTTTGCCACCTATGACAAGAACTTCAACGATTTCGAAGGCATCTACATCGACGACGTCCAGTTCACGCCGACCATTACTACCGGGCTCATCGGTGCTCGCCAGTTCAACCGGGTCCAGCCCGGCTATTTTCCGCTTCACGACCCTGTCGACCCATCCGTGGTGGAAGCCCGCTCGATCGCCGAGCTCGAGGAGAACAGTCGCATGGTGCAGCTGCCGGCGATCGAAGACAAACAACCGGCGCCGCCGACCAGCCCGCCGCCGACTTCGCCGCCGACCACACTGCCGACGGCCAATGCAGCGGTGCCCACTCCGGCATCGACAACCGGTCCCCCGACGACCAGCGTCCCCGCCGCACCGAGTACAACCGCCGCCCCCCCGACCACGGGTCTACCCGGCACGACCGGCGCCCCGCCGACCCCTCGCTAGCCGGCCACATTCCCTCAATTCGAAGCGGAATTTCGTCGATAGAAACCGTGGGCGCGGCTGGTGCTGCGCGCCAGAGAAGGACCAATGCAGCCGAGCCCCATCGATCGCCGACACATGCTCCGGGGTGGCGCCGCGCTCGGCGCCGCCGCCTGGGTCGCGCCATCGGTGCTCCGGATCGACACGGTCAGCGCCGCGACCGGGTCGGGGCTCTGCTACTCGTTCGAGGGCGGAACCGACGGCTGGACGATCGACAACACCGCCGGTCCCGGCGTCGATGGCCTCTGGGGCATCAACAGCTCTGAATCAACCGATGGCAACGACAGCCTGCACTTCGGCCGCGGTTCCAACGGCAACTACCGCCGGGGCAACTCGCGAACATCGGGCACCGTCACCAGCCCGGATCTCACCGTCGCGAGCGGGGCCGGCCCGTACACGATGACGTTCGACGTCTGGCGTGAAGTCGAAACGTACTCCTCCGGCAACTGGGACGAGTTCAGCGTGTCGGTCGTTCCGGGCGGCACGGTGCTCTACAGCCGGGCCCGCGACGGCGGAACCGGCGGGAACTTCGAGACCGTCACCCTCGACCTCACCGCCTACGCCGGATCGACGATCAACATCGTGTTCGGCTTCGACACCGGCGACGGCGCCTTCAACAACTACGAAGGCATCTACGTCGACAATGTGATCTTCTCGTCGGGTGTAACCGCCGGCTTGATCGGTGCCCGGGGCCGAGGCTTTGCGGCACCGACCGGCTTCTTCCCGGCTCGCGGCTACGTCGATCCGGCCGAGGTGGGCAGCCGAGCTGTCGCGGAAGTGGAAAACACCGAGCGCATCGTCGAGCTGCCCCCGGTCGGCGAGAAGCAACCTCCGCCACCCACTGCCCCACCCACCACCCTGCCCGAGGCAGCGCCGGCGGCCGCGACACCTCCGTCGACCACCGCCGCGCCGACGACGACCACAGCTCCAGCCTCCGCCACGGCTCCGGCCACGACAGCAGCACCGGCGACGACTGCGGCGCCAGCGACCACCGCGCCACCCACCACGCTGAAGCTGCCGCCTACGACGCTCGGCTGATAATCAGATCTTTTCGAGCGGGGCCCAGCTGAGCAGCAGGTGCTTCTCGCCAACCGCCGGGAAGCGCACCCGAGCCTCGGCCTTGTCGCCGGTGCCGGAGATGTCGATGATGACCCCCTCGCCCCATTTCTGGTGGCGAACATCGTCGCCGACCCGCAGCCCGATCTGGTCGGCCCCCGAAGGAACCGGTCCGCGCGGTTTCAAGGCGGCCTCGACCCGTTCTTCCCGATGGGCGGCCCAGGCGCTGTCGCTCGAACCCGACCCCGAACCACCCGAGTACGAGCTGGATTCGTAGCCACCACTCCCGAAGGTCGACGAACGGCGGCCTGAACGCGAACTGCGGCTGCCTTCGGCTTCGTCGATCAAGCCGTCCGGGATCTCGTCGAGAAACCGGCTCGGCGGGTTGTACTGGGTCGTGCCGTGCAACATGCGGCTCCACGCGTGGGAGACGTGCAGGCGCTCCTGCGCGCGGGTGATGCCGACGTAGGCCAGCCGGCGCTCTTCCTCCAGCTCGTCGGGCTCGCCCAGCGATCGCATGTGGGGGAACACGCCGTCTTCGAGCCCGATCAAGAACACGACGGGAAACTCGAGTCCCTTGGCCGAATGCAGGGTCATCAGGGTGGCGCTGGACTCGTCGTCGTCGAGGGAGTCGGTGTCGGCCACCAAGCTGGTCGATTCGAGGAACTCGGCGATCGTCTCGTGTTCGCGGGCCACGCCGATCAGCTCCGCGAGGTTCTCGAGCCGCCCCTCGGCCTCGATCGATCGCTCCGCTTGGAGTTCGGCCACGTAGCCGGTGCGATCGAGCACCGCTTCGAGCATCTCGGCCGGCGACCCGTCGATCAGCTCGGACAACTCGGCGTGAAGATCGAGGAAGCTGTCGATGCCCCGCACCGCGCGCCCCGACACGCCGGCCTCGGACTGGCGCCGCAGCGATTCCATGAACTCGGCGCCGTTGGCGATGGCCCAGTTGTCGAGCTTGGCGACCGAGCTGTCGCCGATTCCCCGCTTGGGAACGTTGATGATCCGCTTGAGGCTGACCTCGTCGGCCGGGTTCACGACCGCCCGGATGTAGGCCATGGCGTCCTTGACCTCGCGGCGATCGTAGAACCGGGTGCCGCCGACCACCTGGTACGGGATGCCGACCCGAACGAGGTACTCCTCCAACGCCCGGCTCTGGGCGTTGGTGCGGTAGAAGACCGCGAAGTCGCCCCACCGGTAGTGGTGATCGTCGTGGAGACGATGCATCTGGTTGGCGATCCACTGCGCTTCGTCGCCTTCGTCCTCGGCGTGGTACCGCAGGATGCTCTCGCCACCGTCCTTGTCGGTCCAGAGCTCCTTGGGCTTGCGGCCCGCATTCTTGGCGATCACCGCGTTGGCGGCATCGAGGATGTTCTGAGTGCTGCGGTAGTTCTGCTCGAGCACGATCACGGTCGTCTCCGGGAAGGCCTCCTCGAACTCGAGGATGTTGCGGATGTCCGCGCCCCGGAAGCGATACACCGATTGATCGCTGTCGCCCACCACACAGACGTTCTCGTGGTCGGCGGCCAGCAGCAACACCAACTCGTTCTGCACCGGGTTGGTGTCCTGGTACTCGTCGACGAGCACGTGCTTGAAGCGCCGTTGGTAGTGTTCGAGCACGTCGGGACACCGCTTGAGGAGTTCGACCGTGTTCCCCAACAGATCGTCGAAGTCCATCGAGCCGGCCCGTAACAGTCGGGCCTGATACTCGGTGAACACGTCGGCGATCTTGCGCTCGAAGATGGTCTGGGCCGCATCGGCGTACTCGACGGCGTTGCGCCCGTCGTTCTTGGCTGCGCTGATCGACGCATGCACCGAACGCGGCGGGAAACGCTTGGTGTCGAGGTTGAGATCGCGCAGGACGTAGGTGGTGAGCCGAACGGCGTCGGATTGGTCGTAGATCGTGAACCCCGACGGGAAACCCAGCCGGTCGGCGTTGCTGCGCAGGATCCGCACGCAGGCCGAGTGAAACGTGGAGACCCACATCTTCTGAGCGACCGGGCCGACCAACTGACCGACCCGGTACTTCATCTCATCGGCGGCCTTGTTGGTGAAGGTGATGGCCAGGATCTCGAACGGCGAGACCTGATGCTGCTGGATCAGGTAGGCGATGCGATGGGTCAGAACCCGGGTCTTGCCCGAGCCCGCACCGGCCACAACCAGCAGCGGCCCCTGGCCATGGAGCACGGCGTCGTATTGCGCGGGGTTGAGGCCGTCGAGGAGATCTGCGGGGTCCACCGGACCACCCTACCGTTGAGCACAAGCCTGGCCTCCTGGTGAGCACCGGTCCGTGGT
>JABDJW010000227.1 GCA_013002375.1 Acidimicrobiales bacterium
GCTCGGGCGCGCCTAGCGAACGACGGTGCGCACTCTTTCCTTCGGGTTCGGTGCATTCCGGCCCGGTGCATTGGGGTTTGCCGGCCTCGGGGCGGTGATGGTTCTCGGTGGTTGCACCTCGACGACCGCACCGGGCGCGACGAGCACGACTCCCGCAACGGCTCCCGAGCCGGTCGCCGGCGCGGCGCCAGCCGCGGTCGTGAACGTGATCGACGGCGACTCGGCCAACCTCGAGATCGGCGGTGCCGAGATCGAGGTGCGGATTCGCGGTATCAACGCCATCGAACGATTCGATTGTGGGGGAGACGCGGCGACCGAAGCCCTCACCCTGCTGCTGGCCGGCGACAATCTGAAGGTCACCGGGGACGAGACTGACCGCTTCGGTCGTTTGTTGGTCGATGTCCGGGCGGGAGAGGTGAACGTGGCCGAGCGTATGGTCGCGCTCGGTTGGGCGCTGGGGTCCCATGGCGACGGACGGTATGTGGCCGCCATGCGGCAAGCGGCCGAAACCGGCGCCGGTTTCTGGGCCCTCGATTGCGATCCGACTTTCGTGGGTGAACTCGACATCGGGGTCGTGGCTTTCGATCCCGACGGCAACGACCGCGACAACTTGGCCGAGGAGTATGTCGAGATCGTCAACCCGACGACTGCGCCGCTGTCCCACGAGGGGTGGACCCTGCGCGACGAAACCACCGGCCACCATTTCACCCTGCCGGCCGGCACGATCGAGCCGGGCGGCAGCTATCTCGTCCGGTCCGGTACGGGGCAATCCGATGCCGAGAACCTCTACCTCGAGGAGTCATTCCCGGTCTGGTCGAACCAGGGGGAAACCGTGCTGCTGCTGGATCCGTCGGGCACGCTCGTCGCCGCTCGGTTCCTGGAACCGAGCTAACGTCACGAAATGGAGATTCGTGTGCTCAATCCGGTGATCGGCGCCGAAGTCACCGGCATCGAACTCGGGCGGGCGACCGACAAGGAGCTCAAGCGGGTTCGGAATCTCCTGCTCGAGCACCTGGTTCTGTTCTTTCCGGGCCAGCCGCTCGACTTGGATCAACACGTCGCGCTGGGCCGCCGGTTCGGCGAACTCGAGGTGCACCCCAACCTCCCGAAGGCGTCCGATTCCCACCCCGAGGTCGTCCAGCTGCGGGCCGACCATGGCGGCATCGCCGACGAGTGGCACTCCGACGTCACCTTCTTGCCCCATCCTTCGGTGCTCTCGATCATGCAGATGGTCGAGTGCCCCGAGAGTGGCGGCGACACCATGTGGGCCAACCAGTACGAGGCCTACGCCCAGTTGTCGGCTCCGTTACGCGAGATGCTCGATGGTCTGCGGGCGCTCCACGACGCCCACCCGCACGGCAAGCCGGAGATGCAGGCGGTGCATCCGGTCGTGCGCATCCACCCCGAGACCGGCCGGCGATCGCTCCTGGTCAACGAACATTTCACTCGACGCATCGTCGAGCTCAGCCACGGCGAGTCCAAAACACTGCTCGAGTACCTCACCCAATGGTCGGTGCGGCCGGAGTTCTCGGTGCGGTACCAGTGGAGTCCCTCGACGGTCGCGATGTGGGACAACCGTTGCACCCAACACTGCGTCGTGAACGCGTTCGATGGTCAGCGGGTGATCAACCGGGTCACGGTGCTCGGTGACGACCCGGCCGGCGACCCGCCCCGCTGGGAGCCGGCGATCTCGACGACCTACACCGCGCAATCCCGTTTCGATCGGCAGTTGGTCAGCTACCTGCGGGCAGAGCAGGCGAGCGAGCAGCCGCAACCGACGTAGCGGGCGACTCGAGGTCGAGCTCCCGCAGCCACTGCTCGAAATAGGCCGGGTCGACCATCTTCTCGGGATGGTGATCCCGCAGGCACGCCGCCCCCATCGCGGGCAGCAGCTCGAACGTGAAGCTGATCGTCCAGATCGCCAGCCGGACGTGGGCCACCGGGTTGAAGATTCGACGGGTCGACCACAACATCCCCAGCGTGGCCAACACGCTGAACCAGGCGAGCAGGATCGACGAGACCAACATTGCGCCGGCGAGAGCCAGGCGGCTGGTGTGTCGTGCGTAATACACGTCGTAGGCGACGGACTTGTGTTCGACCTCTTCGGCCAGGTGCCATTGAAAGAGGCGGGCTCCGGTCGGGTCGGCGCCGGTGAAGAGCGAGCCCCGGCGCCGGGCCGTCCAGCGGGCTGCGGCGTAGGCCACCGTCTCGAAGCCGGCCGCGAACGCGAGATGGAAGCGCTCGCTCCGGCTGTTCCACAGCCATTGGTAGGTGCGCCGGGCCCAGCGATCGACGCGACCCAGGCCCGGGTGTTGCGTCAGCAACAACTGGTTGAACCGGTGGTGCTCGCGGTGGTGGGAGATCTCCTGCCCGATGTAGCCGCGCGCCCGGGCGGCAAGTTCGTCGGGGAGTTCGTCGGCAACCGCTCGCACGGCCTTGACCACGTAGGGCTCGGCGTGGGGCATCAACATGCTGACCGCGTTGGCGGCGATGGCGAACTCGGGCATGGCCGGGTGCCAGGCGACGCTGAAGTCGGCGGGGTAGCGCAGACCGGGATCGCGGCGGTGCAGAGCCGAAGGTGGCTCGGCGGCTGGAGGCATGGTGTATCTATCGGCAGACGCGCTCGGATCTGGACCGGCCGAACCTACTGGCCCAACCGGGACGGGTTGAATCCGCACCGGCCGCCGGCTAGGTCGAGCCGGCCTCGCCGCCGTGGCGACCGGCGCCGCGGCGGAAACGTTGGGCGCCCTCCACGGTCTCGCCGGCCGCAATCGCCGTCAGGCCGTGCTCGACCTCGTTGACGATGGCTTCGGCGCGCGGGAGATCCCATTGTTCGTAGGCCGACAGGCGGTCGTGGCGCAGGCAGACCTGGGGGAGCGCGGCAAGCTCGTGGGCCAGCGCAAGGGCTGCATCGAGGGCTTGCCCGTTCTCGACGACCCGATTGGCCAGACCGATTCGCTCCGCCTCGGGACCCTGCACGCCCCGGCCGGTCAAGATGAGATCCATGGCCCGGCTCTGGCCGATGAGGCGGGGCAGGTTGATCGTCCCCAGGTCGACCAGGGGAACCCCGAAGCGTCGACAGAACACGCCGAGCGTGGCGTCCTCGGCCATGACCCGAAGGTCGCACCAACAGGCCAATTCCAGGCCGCCGGCGACCGCATACCCTTCGATCGCCGCGATGACCGGCTTCTGCAAGCGCAACCGGGTCGGGCCCATCGGCCCGGGGCCGTCGCGCCGAACCGGCTGACCATCACCGGCTGCGACCGCGTGAAGATCGGCTCCGGCACAGAAGTGGCCGCCGGCTCCGGTCAGGACGGCCACCGAGGCATCGTCATCGGCGTCGAAGGCGCGAAAGGCGGCGAGCAGGGCCGTCGCGGTCGCGTGATCGACCGCGTTGCGGCGATCGGGCC
>JABDJW010000228.1 GCA_013002375.1 Acidimicrobiales bacterium
GGTCCCCGACGAGATCGCCGATCAGATCGACAACCTCGTCATCAAGACTGCCGACTGGCCCGACCCCGATCAGGATCCCGAGGGCGATGGCCTCCTGGGGTTGTACGAGGGCATGTCGCTGCTCGACCGAGGCATCGACTATTCAGGCTTCCTGCCCGACATCATCTGGGTATTCCGCCAACCGCACCTGATCATGGCCCGCGAAGAAGGCTTGAGCCGGGCCGAGCTGATCGCCGAAGTCCGCAAGACCACGCTGCACGAGCTGGGTCACCACCTCGGCATCGACGACGAGCGGATGCACGAGCTCGGCTGGGACTAGCCGATCAGAACTCGCAGCGGCACGCGCTCGCCGTGCCAAGATGCCCGAACGACACGGGCCCTCGCCCCTGCGAGAGGTGAGGGCCCGTGTTGTTCGTGGTGGGTCGGAGCAGCGCCGGTGAACGCCGCTGCTACTCGTCGAGGGTGATCGGTTCCTCGTCGGCCTCGGTGAAAGCGTCGTCGGCTTCGGCCTGGTCGGTGAGGTCGACCGGATCCTCGAATTTCTCCGGCATTGCGGCCCGCATTACCCGATCGGAGATCTCGACCATGATCTCGGGATTCTCGGTGAGGAAGGCCTTGGCTTTCTCGCGGCCCTGGCCGAGCTGCTCGCCCTCGTAGGTGTACCAAGCGCCCGATTTCTTGACGATGTCGAGATCGACACCCAGATCGAGTACGCCACCTTCGCGGCTGATGCCATGGCCGTACATGATGTCGAACTCGGCCTGCCGGAACGGCGGCGAGACCTTGTTCTTGACGACCTTGACCCGGGTGCGGTTGCCCACGACCTCGGCGCCGTCCTTCAACGATTCGATACGACGGATGTCGAGGCGAACCGACGAATAGAACTTGAGCGCCCGGCCGCCGGGGGTGGTCTCGGGCGAGCCGAACATCACGCCGATCTTCTCACGCAGCTGGTTGATGAAGATGCAGATGGTCTTGGTCTTGTTGAGGTTGCCGGTGAGCTTGCGCAGCGCCTGCGACATCAGCCGAGCTTGGAGGCCGACGTGGGTGTCGCCCATGTCACCTTCGATTTCGGCTCGCGGGGTGAGGGCGGCGACCGAGTCGATCACGATGACGTCGATGGCCCCCGAGCGCACCAACATGTCGCAGATCTCGAGCGCCTGCTCGCCGGTGTCGGGCTGGGAGATGAGCAGCTCGTCGATGTCGACACCGATGGCCTTGGCGTAGATGGGATCCATGGCGTGCTCGGCGTCGATGTAGGCACACACGCCGCCATTGCGCTGGGCCTCGGCCACGACGTGGGTGGCCAGCGTGGACTTACCGGACGACTCGGGGCCGTAGATCTCGGTGACCCGACCCCGGGGCAGGCCGCCGATACCGAGGGCCAGATCCAGGGCGAGGGCACCGGTGGGTACCGCTTCGATCTCGAGGCTGCCCTTGTCGCCCATCTTCATCACGGCGCCTTTGCCGAAGTTCTTTTCGATCTGCCCAAGGGCCATATCGAGGGCCTTGTCGCGGTCGACTGCCTTGTCCACGGAGTTCTCCAATGTGGTTGAGATGGTTGTTGACGTGTGCCACGAACGTACGGATGGGGTGTGACAAGTTGTCTTCAACGAATGACAGGAGCGTAATTGCGAACAGCTGTTCGATCAAGCATTTCCTCCGAAACCGTTGAGAATCAGCCGACCGCGTCGTGTCTGTCGAACGCACGTTCGCTTCCGGTCGCCCTATCCCTATTCGCGCCGCCAGGGCACCGCTAGGCTGATGCACCTGCGGGCGGAGCCGCGAAGCCCCCGGGTCAACCGACCCGTCTGCAGGAGGCACTTGTGCCCAGATCATGGATTTACTTCGGACTCATCTTGTTCGTTGCGTATCTGATCAGCCTTGATCCGACCGATGCCGGCCACACGGCCAACAACTTCTTCGGCTGGGTGGGCAGCCTGGCGTCGAAGAGCATCGAGTTCGTCGACAGCTTGGTGGAGGGTTCCGATCCCCCGCCGACCACCCCCACGCCGACCGGCAACGGCACGACGGGTGCCGCCGCGCTGACCAACTGACCAACCTGACGATGGCTTTCACCGCCCAAGCGCCGCGGCGCTCGGCCACCGTTGCGCTGATCCGACCGTTGCGAGATCGCGACGTCCTGGTCCCCGGAGAGGTCTACTACTACCGACGCCGATCCCACTGGGCATCGCTCGGCGTCGCGGCGCTCGAGGCGTTCTCGATCAGCTTCTTGAGCCTGCTGGTGTTCAGCGGCGTGCGGCTCACCGGGTCGCGTTTGATGATCGTGGCCCTCATCGTCGCCGGTGTGACCGCCACCAAGATGTTCCAGGCCAAGACCTGGGACTGGACCGACCACATCTGGCTCGGCCTCGCCGCGATCACCATCGTCTGGACCCAACTCAGCGCGCCGCAGCTCGCGCTGATGGTCACGCTCTGGGCGGTGGGCCGCTTCGGCCTGCAGTTCGTGCGGTGGAGCCACTACGAATGGCGCTACATCACCAACCGGCGGATCATCGAGGTATCGGGCTTCTTCGGATCGCGAATCTCGTCGATGCCGATCACCCGCCTGACCGACATCACCATGCGCCGCAGCACGTGGGGCGAAGTTCTCTCCTACGGCGAGCTCCGGGTCGAGACCGCCGGTCAGGATCAAGCGCTCGGCACGATTCCGTTCCTGCTCGAGCCCGAGCGATTCCACGAGATCGCCATCACGCTGGCCACCAAGGAAGTAGTCTCCAGCAGTCGGCCGAAAAAGTAGCGCCCACCGCCCGAGATGCGGAACGAACTCCGGGTCGCCGACGTTGTAGTCAACGATGAAGTTCTTTCGTCTGCTTTCGAGAAAGGCCCACCCCATGAGCGACAAGCCCTCAATCGACGGACTGCGCGAGCGACTCACCGACATGCAGTATCACGTCACCCAGGAGGCCGGCACCGAGCGGGCCTTCACCGGCGAGTACTGGGACTGCAAGGACGACGGCGTGTACCGCTGCATCGTGTGTGACGCCGAGCTGTTCTCGAGCGACACCAAGTACGAATCCGGCAGCGGGTGGCCGAGCTTCTCTCAACCGATCAAGGACGACGCAGTCGACGATCAGACCGACACCAGCCACGGCATGGTGCGCGACGAGGTCGTGTGCTCGTCTTGCGGCGCCCACCTCGGCCACGTGTTCCCCGATGGCCCGGCGCCGACCGGCGATCGCTACTGCATGAACTCCGCCGCGCTACGACTCGATCGCGAACCCGCCGACGACTGACCCTCGGCGCAAGAATCCGAGCGGGCGGACAACTACGGCGCCGGGAAGGCAGTGGTGGTCGGGGCCACGGTCGTCGTGGTGAGCGACGGCAGCGAGGGCGATCGGGGAGCCACCGGCGCGCTCGGGCAATTGGCGTTGTCGTACTCCACGAGGGTCAACACGTCGGCCACCACACCGTTGCCCTCGACGAGCCGAGTCAACACGTTGATCACCGCGTTCGGCGCCCCGGTCTGTTGCGCCGTCACCAGCGGAGGGCCGTAGCGGCCGACGTTGTCGAGATCGAACGGTCTCACCGCGGCCAGCGGTGCGCACACCGGTGGGATCACGACCGGCGCGACGGTCGTGGTGGTCGAGGTCGTCGTGGTCGTCGGGTTGGCGGCGGCATTCTCGGCCCCCAGGACGGCCAACAACAACTGATCGGCGTAGGCCTCTCGGCACGCTTGGAAGGTGGCCCGATCGATGGCGAGAAGCGGCGACAGCACTTCGGGACGACTCCAGACCGTGAACACGCTGTCTTCCTCGTCGAGCAACCGGAAGAGATCACGCAGGAGGCCCTCGAGGCTGGGCGGAGAAACCGCGGCAAGGGACCGAACCAGATCGAGTTGCGCTTCGGCGTCCGCGCCTCGATCAACTCGATTTCGAAGGTTCACCGCCGTCGAGCAATAGTCGGCCGGGTTGCCGTCGAT
>JABDJW010000251.1 GCA_013002375.1 Acidimicrobiales bacterium
CGCGAACTGGAAGGACGCAACCGGCGCCGGCGGCGAGACCTCGATCACCATCGATTCGGCATCCGAGCCGCTGGCGTTGAAGACGGTCAGCCACACCGTGTAGGTACCGGGTTCGGAGTAGGTGTGGACCGGGTTTGCCTCGGTCGAGAACGTTCCATCGCCAAAGTCCCATTCCCACGCGTTGGGGCTGTTGCTCGACTGATCGACGAAACGAAGTGGCTCGCCGATCTGCCCGGGCAATCCCTCGACTCGGAACGACGCCGCCGGCTTCGGCAACCGGACCTTGATCTTGCGGGTGGTGCTGTCCACGCCGATCGCATTGCTCACCACCAGCGTCACCGTGTAGGTGCCGGGTGCGGCATAGGCGTGCGAGGGGTTCGCGACGGTCTTGGTCGTTCCGTCGCCCATGTCCCACGACCACGCGGTGGGCCCGTCGGCGGAATTGTCGGTGAAGCTCACCAACTGCCCGACGCCCGGGTTCTTTGGGGTGAACGAGAACGAGGCCTGCGGTTCTTCGCCGCCCTCCTCGACCTCGATGCGCGCTTGGGCGGTATCGACACCGGCCGAGTTGGTGGCCGTCAGCGTGACGAGATAGTTCCCTTCATCGTCATACACATGGTCGACCGTCGGGCCGCTGCCGTAGGTGCCGTCGCCGAAGTCCCACTCGAGCGTGTCCGGGTTGTTCAACGACAGGCTGACGAACGAGACGAGCTGCCCCTCGAGCACTTCGGTGGGGTTGGCCTCGAAACGAGCCACCGGCTTGATCACCGGTTCGGACACGACGACGGTCAGGGTGTCAGAATCCTGACCGGCCGAATTCTCCACGAAGAGCTGGACCCGGTAGGTGCCAGCCTCGGTGAACGTGTGTCGCACCGACTCGCCCTGCGCGGTGTTGCCGTCACCGAAGTCCCACCGGTGCGATGTCGGCGAGCCGGTCGATGCGCTGCTGAACACCACCGATGCACCCACCGTCGCCGTGGCGTCACCCTGGATGATCGCATCGGGCTTGTCCACCTTGTCGAGCACCGTGATCACAGCGGACGCAACGTCTTCACCGTCATCGTTGGCGACCACCAAGGTGACGGTGAATGCTCCCGCTTCTTCGAAGACATGGCTGACCTCGGGCCGCCCGGACGTGGAGTCGCCGTCGCCGAAATCCCAGTTCCAGGAGGTCGGCTCGCCGGTCGAGATGTCGGTGAACGTCACCGACTCGCCGGCCTCGATGGTGGCTGACGAGAAGGTGAAGTTTGCCTGCGGTGGCACCGGAATACCCTCGGGCAAGACCTGGATCTCGGTTTGAATCCGGCTGGTCTCGTCATCGCGATCGACGATCAAGGTGACCGTGTAGCGACCTTCCTCCTCCCACGCCTTCTGCGCGGTGGGTCCGGTCGCCGTCGTGCCATCGCCGAACGTCCATGTCCAGCTGGTCGGCGACCCCAACGACCGATCGGTGAAGAACACGGTCTGCCCCTCGCGGACGAGACTCGCGCTGAAATCGAAGTCGGCAATCAGGGGGTCCTCGGCCTCGGGAACCGTACTGCTGGTCGAGCTGGTGCTCGTCACTTCGGTGTTGGGAGGCGCCTCGGCGGTGGCCTCGGTGGTCGGCGTGGGTTCGGGCCCGGGCGGTGCTTGTTGCGGCGGCTCGGTGTTGGCGACCGGTTCCTCGGCAACCGGCAGCAGGGTCGAAGATGTCGTTGAACTGGGCAACGCGTCCACCGGGTCGTCGGCGCTGTCGGCAATGCTGCCGTCGGGCCCGCCGAGCGTGGGCCCCGGATCGTCGCCCGGCTCGCCGACATTGCCGACGTTGCCCGAGTTGCCCGGCAGCGTAGAGTCGCCGGGCACCGTGCCGGTGCCATCAACGGCCGACACGCCGACCTCGTCGCCGGCCGTGCCGAGAATGTCTCCGGCCGTCGCCGCGGCCAACTTGTCGATCCGGCGGACCAGACCGGTACGGTCGAGCACCGCCGCGATCGAGGCATTGGGGTCGTTGAACCACACGATGCTGTCGTGCTCGAAGAGCTCGAACGCCGAATTGCGGCCGGTGCCGAGGTTCTCGCGGGCAATGACCGACGCACTCGCGACATCGAGGATCACGATCTCGCCCGTGGTGTAGTTCGGCACGAAGGCGACGCCCTGCGATTCGACCGGTGCACCGAGTTGATCGCCGGGTGAGCCGATGCCGACCGATGCACAGCGACCCTCGTCGACGTACGCGATTTGGGTTGTGCCGGTGCTGCCATCGGCGACCACGGTCACCGCCGGGACCCGGTCAGCGTCAAGGCCGTCGTCGGCCGAACCGCCGACCATGACCACGCCTTCGACTCGCGAAGTCAAACACGTCGCCCGGCCCAGACTTCCGTTGGACCGGACGGGGCGAACCTGACGTGCTTCGGCATCGACCAGGTGCGCCCGGCCGTTCACCGCAACGAACGCGCGGGCCGTCAGATCGGCTTGTGCGCTGTCCCCGGGGCCGTTGAATCGACGCAGTTCTCCATTGGCGACCCGCACGATGTCGCCGGTTTCCAGGCCTACGGCCCAGAAGGTCCCGTCGCGGTCGATCGCGGCACCGGTCAGCGACTCTTCTGCGTCGACCGGAGTGCTGAGCGCCAGGGTGGCCGGATCGACCGCTTGCACGGTGGTGCCGCGCACGAGGAACGCAATCTCTTCGTCGGCCACGACGCGAGCGTCGGCCCCGCCGAGATCGACGGTATTGGCGATCGTGAGCGACGCCCCATCGACCAGGCTGGCCGACGACGCGCTGTGGTTCACGGCGACGGCTCCACCACCGACGTCGGCCGCCGTGATCTGCTGTCGGGCCTCGCCGACCTCGATGCGGGCGGAGATGTCACCGGTCGCGCCGTTCACCTGCACGACGTCGCCCGATGCGCTGCTCGACAACCAGGTGGTCGGGTCGCGGTAGTCGACGACGGCGCTCTCACGATTGCCCGGTCGGAAGACGACCAGCAACGCAACGAGCGCAGCGAGTACGAACAGCGACCGCTGCACCAGGGCCACCATCGCCTTTCGGTCGCCGCGGAGCGCGCTGACGTACTGCGCAACCCGTTCCAGGAGATACGTCATGGTCGTGAGGAATTCGCCCTGTGTTCAACGTTCACAGCCACACCGCGGGGCGGAACGCTGTAGTCGTTCTACCACTCGCTGTGACTGCTCTGCGTGGTCAATTTGACCACTTCGCGTCTACATGAGTCTAGTCAGGCTCGAGCTTGGAATGCCATCAACCGTGGCGCTTGGCGACCAATTCGGCCAGGTCAGCGGCTATGAACGCCGGCTCCGGCTGAACCGGCAGAGCCGCCGCCCCGGTGACACCGGACAGCACGAGCCCGAACTCGTAGCCCATGGCATAGGCGAACCGCCCATCGGTGTCGGGGCGATCCCCGACCATGATCCCATGCTCGCCGACCCGATCACGCACCAACGAGACCATCGCCGGGTGCGGCTTGCCCGCGATGTCGGCGGTCAGGCCGGTCGCCCGCTCAACGCTCGCGACCAAGGCACCATTCCCCGGGACGAGGCCGTTGGGGGTCGGAAAGGAGGAGTCGTCGTTGGTGGCCAAGAAACGAGCACCGCCCAGAATCGCCTGGCACAACCGGGTCATCACCGCGTAGTCGAAGTCGAAGTGGATGCCCAGGATGATCGCATCGAAGCCATCGGTCGGCGTGTCCGGGCCATCGGCGATGGCCTCGGCGCCCGCCGCGTCGAGCGCCTCGTGGATGCCTGGCCCTCCGGCCACCAGCACTCGATCGCCGGGCGCCACCAACTGGGCCACCGCGGTCGCCGACGACACCACTGCATCGGTGGCGTCGACGTCCATCGCGGCCAGCTTGGCCTCGATCTGCCGCGCCGTCTTGATCGAGCTGTTGGTGACGAACAGGACCGGCACACCGGCCGCCTGCAACGTGGCGATGGCCGCGGCCGAACCGGCGATGGGCTCCGGATCGAGCCACATCACGCCGTCGAGGTCTATGGCCCATCCGGTGAGCGTCTGGCCGGTGAGCGTCTGGCCGGAGCCCCCCGGAGCCGACCCGGGCGGGCCCGGAATGCCAGTCGGCGCGCTCAGCTGACGTCCCAGGTCGGTTGAGAGTGCAGCAACGCGTGGAGATCGCCTGGGCCCTGCGCGGCCTGGGCCTCGGCCAACTGGGCACTCGTGGCGCTGGCGTACTCCGGTCGGTCGACGGCCCGGAACACCCCGATCGGCGTGGGTCGCCCGACGCCGTTGGACAGTCGCGACAAGGCGAAGGCCACCGACGGATCGGGATCGGCTTCGTCGTGGACCAGGAGGGCATCGACGCCGACATCGGCGACGTCGACGATGGTGGCCAGGCCGCGACCGTCGAGGGCGACGCCGCGTTCGCCATCGGGGCCGAACCGGATCGGCTCGCCGTGCTGCAGGTCGATCAGCATGTGACCCCGGACGTCCTTCTTGGTGATCGTGTCGTACGCGCCGTCGTTGAAGACGTTGCAGTTCTGGAAGACCTCGACCAGGGCGGCACCCTGGTGAGCATGAGCGCGGCGGAACATGGCCTGCATGTGCTTGCGGTCCATGTCGTGGGTCCGGGCCACGAAGCTGGCCTCGGCCCCCAACGCGACGCTGATCGGGTTGAACGGCGCATCCACCGAACCGAACGGCGTTGACTTGGTGACCTTGCCGACCTCGCTGGTCGGCGAGTACTGCCCTTTGGTCAACCCGTAGATCCGGTTGTTGAACAGCAGGATGTTGATGTTCACGTTGCGCCGCAGGGCATGGATCAGGTGGTTGCCACCGATGGAGAGCATGTCACCGTCGCCCCCGATGACCCAGACGTCGATCTCGGGCCGGGCCAGCTTGAGGCCGGGCGAGATCGCCGGCGCCCGGCCGTGGATGCTGTGCATGCCATAGGTGTTCATGTAGTAAGGGAAGCGGGCCGCGCAGCCGATGCCGGAGATGAACACGGTGTTCTCCCGGGTCACGCCGAGGTCGGGCAACATCAGTTGCACCGCGGTGAGGATCGAATAGTCGCCACAACCAGGGCACCAGCGAACCTCCTGGTCGGTGGCCCAGTCCTTCTTGGTCGTGACCGGAATCGCGGTCTCGGGAGCGGTGCTCATCGGGGGCCTCCTGACGCGGCGGTTGCCGCTGCAATGCGTTCGATCAACTCACCGGCGGTGAAGGGCTGGCCCATCACCTTTGGTATCGAGATGGCGTCGACCAGGTACTCGGCCCGGATGATCCGGGTGAGTTGGCCCATGTTCATCTCCGGCACGACGACATGGTCGAACCGGCGAAGGAGGTCACCCAATTCGGTGGGGAGCGGGTTCAGATGGGTGAGGTGAATCTGGGCCACCTTCTGTCCTCCGGCTCGCATGCGGTTGACCGCTCCGGTGATCGCCCCCCAGGTCGAGCCCCAGCCGAGCAGACAGAGGTCGGCGTCGGCATCGCCGGCGACGTCGAGCGGGGGCAGCGACTCGGCGATCTTGTCGATCCGCGCCTGGCGGATGTCGGTCATGTGCTGGTGGTTGGCCGGGTCGTAGCTGATGTTGCCGGTGCCGTCCTGCTTTTCGATGCCACCGACCCGGTGCATCAGCCCCGGCGTACCGGGTATGGCCCACGGCCGCGCCAGGTTCTCGTCGCGCTGGTACGGCCAGAAGCTGGGCTCACCGTCCTCGTTCACCTGGTTGGGTTCGGTGGCGTAGTTGGCTTCGATCGTCGGCAGCGACGCGACATCGGGCAATCGCCACGGCTCCGACCCGTTGGCCAGATAACCATCCGACAAAAGGACGACCGGCGTGCGGTAGGTGATGGCGATCCGCACCGCCTCCAGCGCAGCCTCGAAGCACTGGGCCGGGCTGTAGGCCGCGATCACCGGCAACGGTGCTTCGCCATGGCGGCCGTACATCGCCAACATCAGGTCCGATGCCTCGGTCTTCGTCGGCAGTCCGGTCGACGGCCCGCCCCGCTGGATGTCGATGATCACCAGGGGCAGCTCCAGGCTCACCGCCAGCCCGATCGTCTCGCCCTTCAACGCGACGCCCGGCCCGCTCGTGGTGGTGAGGCCGATGTGGCCGCCATAGCTCGCGCCCAGCGCCGCACCGACCGCCGCGATCTCGTCTTCGGCCTGCAGGGTGCGCACCCCGAAGTTCTTGTGTTTCGAGAGCTCGTGCAAGATGTCCGAGGCCGGCGTGATCGGATAACTGCCCAGAAACAACGGCACCTTGGCCTGATGGCCCGCCGCGATCAATCCCCAGGCCAGCGCGGTGTTGCCATTGATGTTGGTGTAGGTGCCCGGCTCGAGCGCGGCGGGCCGGATCATGAAGTGATGCTCGCCCAGCTCGGCGGTCTCGCCGTACGCGTGGCCGGCCTTGAACGCCGCCTTGTTGGCTCCGATCACCAGCTCCTTGCCGGCGAACTTCTTGTCGATCCAGTCGAGTGTCGGCTCGAGGGGACGGGTGTACATCCACGAGATCAGACCGAGGGCGAAGAAGTTCTTGGAGCGTTCGGCGTCGCGAGTCTTCACGCCGAGGTCCTTGCACGCTTCCATCGTGAGGCTGGTCATCGGGACGCGAATGACCGTGTAACCACCGAGCGTGTCGTCGTCGAGCGGACTGGTGTCGTACCCCGCCTTGGCCAGGTTGCGATCCTCGAAGGTGTCCTCGTTCACGATGACCGTGCCACCCGGCTCGAGCCGCCCGAGGTCCGACTTCAGCGCGGCGGGATTCATGGCCACGAGCACATTCGGGGCGTCGCCCGGTGTGGTGATGTCGTGATCGGAGATCTGCACCTGGAAGGCGGACACCCCGGCCAGGGTGCCGGCCGGCGCCCGAATCTCGGCGGGGAAATCAGGCAGCGTGGCCAAGTCGTTACCGAAAAGTGCACTGGCGTTGGTGAACCGATCACCGGTGAGCTGCATACCGTCGCCCGAATCGCCGGCGAATCGAATGATCACCTGGCTGAGCTCTCGGGCGGTGGACGAATCGGCCACGTCGGTCATGGCACCTCTCGTTCTGTCGATTCTCGTGGCCGCCGACTGGCGACCCGGTTCGACCCGACACCGTAGTGAGCTGACGGGCCCTAGTGGTCTATGGGTAGCGCAGGGTGACCCGAGTCTCAATACCGAGGCGCACTATTTGTCGATTCCCCGACCGGCGGGGCGACCGCTCAGGTGTTCGACGCGGCGAAGATCTGCGCGATCGAGGCATCGAGGGTCGCGTTGAACTCGTCATCGGACTGCTGCGCCGAAAGGCCCTGGGTCAACGCTCGCGAGAAGCTGGCGATCACGCCGTTGTTGCGGCTCATCCGCTCGCAGGCTTCATCGCGGCTGTACCCGCCACTGAGCGCGACGACCCGCACGATCTGGGGATGGTTCACCAGGTCGGCGTAGAAGTTGTCCTCCTCGGGCAGGGTGAGTTTGAGCATGACCTTCTGATCGTCGCTGAGCTGATTGGCGTGTTCGAGCAGACGGGCCCGCAGCAGCGCTTCGGCAGCCGCTTTCTCCGGGCTGTTGATGTCGACCTCGGGCTCGATGATGGGCACCAGGCCGGCGCCGAGAATCTGGTGACCGACCTCGAACTGCTGGTCGACAACCGCGTTGACGCCGGCCTCATTGGCCAGCTTGACCACCGAACGCATCTTGGTGCCGAAGACCCCTTTTGCCGCGGCGCGCCCAAGCAGTTCATCGAGGCCGGGCATCGGCTTCATGACCTGCGCACCATCGGCCTCGTCGGCAAGACCCTTGTCGACCTTCAGGAAGGGAACGACCTCCTTCACGTCCCAGAGGTAGTGCGCCGTTTCCTGGCCCTCCACCTCGCGATCCATCGTCATCTCGAACAAGATCGCGCCGATCACCCGGTCGCCGCCGAAGGCCGGGCTGGTCATGATGCGGGTGCGCATGGCGTGGATCGCATCGAACATCTCGCCGTCGTTGCTGTAGGAACTCTCGTCGACGCCGTAGTTGGCGAGCGCCTTCGGGGTACTGCCACCGCTCTGGTCGAGCGCGGCCACAAAGCCGGCACCTTCTTGGATCTTGCGCAACTGCGTTTCGTTCATTGCTGTCCGTAGCTTCCTGTTCGAGTTGGATCGTGTTCGAGATGGTCGGGTTGGAGATGGTCGACCGGACGAGGACGGCACGAGGCCCCTCAGCCCAATCGCTGAGGTTACCCGCGCCGGCCGGTCCAGGCGTAGGCCGGATGATCTACCGGCCGATACCGCCATCCTGCCGGGCCGAATCGCCCGCCTTGTCGAGTTCGGGATCGAGCGCGGCCACCGCCGCCTCGAGCACGCGCGCGACCCGACGACGCTGGGTTGCGGCCACGACGGCCGTTGCCGCAACGGCGGTGCGACTGGCCAACGCCCCGGCAGCCCGAAAGAACCGCCGCTGCACCCGGCCGACCACCACCACCGGCTCGTCGACTCGGAGCCGGGCGATCGACTTCGGAGGATGCAGCAGCTCGACCGGCACCGTGTCGGCCGGGGCGCCGGGGCGCTCGACCCGCACCTCGAGTTGGACCAGCTCGTCACCCGACGGCAGGGTGCGCCATTCGGGTGGGCGACGGACCACGCCCCGCAACACCGCGATGTTGCAGTTCGCCGTGGGGGTGCCATTGGTTGAAGCGGGTTCGGTTGTCTTTGCCATGAGGTTCCTCCGGCGGTGAGCGCGCCGAAGCTGCTCGGCGCGGCGAGATGAGCAGGAGGAAGTGGTGTCGCGACCTTACGTCCGGGGTGTGACAGATTCGCCGAGCGGGTCGCAGGCTGGGTGATCCAGGCGGCTCGCTACCCCAGCGCGCGAAGCCGCGCTCGGGTGTCGCCGAAGTCGGACGAGGTCTGGTCGATCCAGCCGAACAGCGCACGGGCCCGCGCCATGTTGCCACTCCGCTCGTACAGATCGGCCAGCGCATAGGCCCGGCGTAGGTGATGCGGTCGCGCCCGTTTCGGTTCCCGCCAGCCGTCCTCGAGTAGGGCCAACGCGGCCGGAAGCTCGCCGCGGTCAGCGAGCGCGCCGGCGGCCACGATGCGGCCTTCGACCATCAGCGCTGCCGACGGCGACGCCGCCTTGAGCTCGTCCCAGAGTTCCTCGACATCGGCCCAGCGCTCCAGCGCCCGGTAACAATCGGCGAGTACCGGATGTTGCTCGGTCGTGCCGGTCAGTTCCCGGAACCGCTCGAGTTGGATGCTGGCCGCCTTCCAGTTGCGGAGCCGGTAGTGGATCAGCCCCTGGAGTTCGCAGACCTCGGGCACATCGGGCACTTCGTCGACCGCAGGCTTCAGGAGTCGACGGGCGTCGTTCATCCGGTCGGCGGCGAACGCCTGTGACGCGTCCTCGAGGGCCGCCAACAACCGTCCGGATCGCTTCTTGCCGACCGCCTTGACAATGGCAACATCGCTGTCGGCCAGGGACAGCGGCACCTTCGGCAAGGGCCTTCGTTTGGCCGGCTTCGGACCGCGCTTCGGCCGGGGCCGGCTCCGGGCCGTGCTGCGATCGATAGCTTCTTGTGCCTCGCTGCGGAGCTCGGCGGTGCGGGCCTCGCGCTGCTCGCGAGCAGCGGCACGAGCGGCGCGCTTCTCGTCGCGTTCGGCTTGCTCGGCCGGACTGAGCTCGGCGTCCCACCGGCGTCCGGCCGGTCGTTCCTCCACGCTGTCGTCCTCGTACAGATTCCGGGTGCCCTTGCGGGCCAAGCCACCCCATCGGGCGGGGCCGCCCTCGCCCGGCTGGAGTTCCTCGCGCACCCGCCCGGGCCGACGGTCGTCGCGTTCTCCGCGGCTCTGGTAGCGATCGTTGCCGCCACCGCTGCCTCGTGCACCCCGCTCGCTCCGCCGGCGATCGGCGTACGACGATGTGTCACCTCGTCCGGAGCCGGATCGGCCAGAACCGGATCGGCCGCCACCACCGCGACTCGAGCGCGGACCGCCCGGCTTCGCGCCGCCGCGTGGCTGTGCGCCTCGTTTGGGGCCGGATTTGCGGGGTCCGGACCCTCGCGACGAATTTGGCATGGGGGTCGAGCGTAGCGCCAAAACGCAGACAACAGCTCCGCACGCGTCTTCTCCGAAAAAGCGAGCGAGCCCCAGCGTATTGCTGGGGCTCGAGCTCTGTCGAAATCCGGCGGCGTCCTACTCTCCCAGGGACACCCGCCGGAGATGCAGCCCAAGTACTCGAGGCGCAGCCTCGAAACACGCGTCTTCTCCGAAAAAGCGAGCGAGCCCCAGCGTATTGCTGGGGCTCGAGCTCTGTCGAAATCCGGCGGCGTCCTACTCTCCCAGGGACACTCGTCCCAAGTACCATCGGCGCTGGCGGGCTTAACTTCCGTGTTCGGAATGGGAACGGGTGTGACCCCGCCGCTATCGCCACCGAAATCTTGTGCGAGCACACCTCACGGTGCACCCGGCGTTTTGTCAATCGGGTTCGACCATAGTGGTCAGATCCCCGAGAACTTCATAGCGAACACGAACATCGATGTAATCCAAGCCCTCGGCCGATTAGTACCGGTCAGCTAAACACATTGCTGTGCGTACACTTCCGGCCTATCAACGTGGTGGTCTACCACGGGCCTTACCCGGTTACCCGGTGGCTAAATTCATCTTGGAACGGGCTTCCCACTTAGATGCTTTCAGCGGTTATCCCTTCCGTAGGTGGCCAACCAGCCATGCTCCTGGCGGAACAACTGGCACACTAGAGCTACGTCCAACCCGGTCCTCTCGTACTAGGGTCAGATCTCCTCAAATTCCCTTCGGCTACAGAGGATAGGGACCGAACTGTCTCACGACGTTCTAAACCCAGCTCGCGT